>JBOIEG010000246.1:0-4775 GCA_050740915.1 Gammaproteobacteria bacterium
TTTTTTGATACCCAAAATTTCGGACCTATAGAACGTAACTTTATTCCAAGTAATGAATCAGATGCATAAATACGCCTCAGATCAGTACCCACAAATTCTGCGGAGGAGGCATAAATTTCATCCGAGCCCGATTACTTACATTCGGTATGATCCTCGCCATCGGCTTCCTGCTCTTGGTCGCCCTTGTTTTGCATGCGGCGCTTGCGGCACTCGGAAAGTACTGGGGAGACATATTCGAGGGGACAGAGTGGTTGCTTCACCTCATCAACTTTCTCATATCTTTTGGCGTCGTTACAGCTCTATTCGCGATGATCTACAAGATCCTTCCCAATCTGAAAATCGAATGGGATGACGTATGGATTGGCGCATTTGCAACCGCACTCCTGTTTACCTTAGGAAAATTTTTGATTGGGCTGTACCTCGGGAAAAGCGCTGTTGCCTCCTCTTACGGAGCGGCCGGAGCCGTAGTCATTCTCCTTATCTGGATGTATTACTCCGCTCAGATTTTCCTCCTCGGCGAAGAATTTACCTATCTTTATGCGCATCACTATGGTTCGCGCGTTAGCAAAGACGAGGTCCCTGCGTCTCGCCTGCCCCAGGAGCAGTTGGCAGGAGAGGATTAAGGGTGGGCATGAAGTGCCAGTTTAGCCAACACCGCCTCTACTGGAATCCCGACGGGAGCGCACAACCAGCAAGGGCATAGGCGGAGTGATGTGCCGATGCGAGGCAAATAGATATTTGTCCACAAGAGGGTGGTGTGCGTGCGGGGTATCTTGAAATGGACAGGGAGCGCCGCTGCGATATTGGCCGTCGCTATTGTCGTAGTGGTCGCCTTTTTCGACTGGAACAGCCTCAAGGGCTTCGTATCGGATCAGGTCAGCGAAGCCACGGGACGTCCTTTTGCTGTTCACGGTGATCTCGAGGTCGATCTATCGTTAACACCACGGATCACGGCCCATCAGATCACGCTGGCCAATGCGCCCTGGGGCAGCAAGCCTGAGATGCTTGATGTCGAGCGCCTGGAGTTTAGCCTCCAGCTCTTGGAGCTTTTGAGGGGCCGGGTGGTACTGCCAGAAATCAAGGTATTGCAGCCCCGCCTGCTCCTTGAGAAGAATCAGGAAGGCGCAGGCAACTGGAAGCTCAAAACTCAAACCGAGATTGAGCCGGCAGAGCGCACCGAATTTCCAAAGGTCGGCCTCCTTACCCTCAAGGAGGGCAAGCTTACCTATCGCGACCGGATTGCAGGTACGGATCTCACGATGGATTTATCGACGGCCTTGGGGGCCGCCAAGGAGCAGACGGTCCAGTTGAAAGGTCAAGGTCGCTTTGAAGGGGAGAAGTTAATGCTGCAGCTGCAGGGCGGCTCGCTATTGACCCTGTGGGATAAGGACAAGCCCTACCCGATCGATTTCAAGGCCAGGATCGGTGATGCACGGGCTACAGCAAAAGGCATATTCGCGGAGCCGCTGCAATTGGAGGGACCCAAACTCACCCTGAGTCTGCAGGGCCCCGATCTCTCCAAACTCTTCCCCCTCCTCGGCGTGGCGCTGCCCGAGACCCCGCCCTACAGGCTCGCTGGCCATCTGATTCGGCGGGGTGAGACATGGATATTTAACGACTTTAAAGGCACCGTCGGCGATAGCGACCTAGCGGGTGATATCGCGTTCACGAGCAGAGGCAAGCGCCCCTACCTAGAGGGCGATCTGGTTTCCCGCAAGCTCGATTTTGCCGATCTGGCGGGTTTCATCGGCGCCGAGCCTCCTGACCAAAGGAAAAAAGCGACCTCACAAAAGCAGAAGCGGCAGGCCAAGGAATCAGCCCCGCGCCCTCGGGTGTTTCCTGATGAGCCCTACGATCTCAAAGCCTTGCGAGCGGGCGATGCCAAGGTCAAATTCCACGGCCAGGAGATCATTACCCCCAAGCTGCCGATCGATAACTTGAGTGCTAATTTGCAATTGGAGAACGGTAAGCTGATCCTGAAGCCGCTTAACTTTGGCATTGGCATCGGTAAGATAACGGCCAATATCACGCTCGATGCCCAGGAGCAGGATACCCTACTCACGATAGCCGATATCCAGATTAACAGGGTGCAGCTTAAGAGGTTATTGGCCAATACTCGCTTCTCCACGCGAAGCGCCGGCGAGTTCGTAGGCAGCGCGAACCTTAGCACCACCGGCAACTCGCTGGCCGAGCTATTGGGCGCTGCGGATGGCGGCATCACGGCGGTCATGGGGGGCGGCCGCATTAGTAACCTTGTGATGGAGCTTATCGGAATGGATGTAGCGGAGTCACTGGGTTTTTTGTTGACCAAGGACCAAAGTATCCCAATCCGCTGTATCGTCAGCGATTTCATAGTTTCCAGGGGGCAGATGAGGACTAAGATCTTGGTCATCGACACCACCGATACCAATGTCATAGGCGAGGGGCAGATCAATCTGTCCAACGAGACGGCGGATCTCCATCTTACTCCTTACCCCAAGGACCCCAGCCTCTTTAAGTGCACGCTCACCGTTGATTATCAAAGGCCCCTTCAAAGACCTCTCGGTCTATCCAGATCCCACTGCCCTGGCTGCGCGTGGTACAGCCGCCGTCGCCCTGGGTGTGCTGTTGACCCCGATTGCGGCAATCATCCCTATGGTAGAGTTGGGCCTGGGTGAGGACAGCGAATGCAGGGATCTAATCGCCGCGGCCAAGAAAGAAGGCGCCGTGCAGCAGAAGAAAGGCGCCAGCCAGAGATAAAAAGCATCGGTTTCAAGGAACTTGCCAGCCGTATCAGCGGCGTGAGTGCACGGGCGTGGCGATCACGTGATGTCAGGATCGGGTTCGTCAGAGTTCGACCTTGCCGCGTGTCGATTGCGCCGGGTGGCTGCGCCGAACACATCGAGCAATGGTCGGCATCGGAACCCCGCGCCCTCAAATTGCACTAACTAGAATCACCCGATATTACCGCCGGCTGTGAGCCGGTCGGCTCTTCTTTTGGAGAAGACGATATGACACAAATGCAAACCGAACCCAAGCCGCCGTTTCCTGAGCAGCATCAACCCAAACCTGGGATAGAGGCCGAACTCCAACCTCCTCCGCGCTATCTCGCTCCGCGCTACAAAGCCCGCGGGTAAGCTCGAGGGTAAAGCCGCATTGATCACCGGAGGCGATTCGGGCATCGGCCGAGCCGTCGCGGTGATCTACGCCCGCGAGGGCGCCGATGTGGCGATAACCTACCTGCCCGAGGAACAACGAGACGCGGGGGAACCAAGCAAGTGGTCGAAGCCCAAGGCAAGCGCTGTCTATTGTTCAAGGGCGACTTGACCGATCCGCAGTTTTGTAAGGAAGCCGTCGAAGCCTTGGCTCATCTTGACATTCTCGTGCCCAACGCCGCGTGGCAGAACCGCAAGCAAAGCATAGAGGAGGTCACAGACGAAGAGTGGGACCGCACGTTCAAGACCAACGTCTATTCGTACTTTTGGCTGGTGAGAGCAGCGATGCCGCACTTGAAACCCGGTGCCGCGATCATCGCCACGAGTTCGATCACGGGGTTAGAGGGCTCGCCCAAGCTCCTCGATTATTCAGCGACCAAAGGTGCGATCAACGCGGTTACCAAAACGCTGGCTCAGAACTTGGTCGAAAAGGGCATACGCGTGAACGCGGTTGCGCCTGGGCCCGTTTGGACGCCGCTCAACCCTTCGGACCAGGGGATGAGCCCGGAACAGGTATCGAAGTTCGGCGGTAACAATCCGTATAAGCGTCCCGCGCAGCCCGAGGAGATCGCACCGGCCTACGTATTCCTCGCTTCCGACGCAGACTCGAGTTTTATAACCGGAGAAATCATAGCCGCGCTTAGCGGAGAAACGATTGCGGCGTAGGAGTTAGCAGCTTGCGGAACCGGGCGTTGGTATGAGCTACTCATCGAGCGGAGCTACTCTTCTAAAAGCTTGAACAGGGTCAAGTCATAGACGATCTTTGGACAGTCGTCACCGCATAGGCGTTGCCCAAACTCGAGGCTCGAGCATGGCGAACTTATCTTTGCGTACGCTCGATGGGCTTGTTCAGGCATTTCGTAAACGAGGATGACACCATCACAACGAAAAGCCGAAACGTACTCCCTTTCCGGCCAACCGACTTCTCTGTGGCTGGCCACCACGCCGGAAACCAACTTTCCCGCCTTGCAGAAGTGGTGGTTGACGCCGCCATCATTGGCGGCGGTATCGCCGGCTTGACCGCGGCCGTGCTGCTCAAGGAGTCAGGAACAACGGTTGCAGTTCATCGAAGCGGGTCGTGTGATACGGCTTGGAAAAGGCGGGAGCCTACGCCGAGGCCAACCAAGGCGCGATCGAGCATATCGCCGACTGGATCAGCGATAAGGCGATCGACTGTGATTTCACCCGCGCTGAGGCGTATACCTATACCGAATCGGCCAAAGAGAGGGGCCGGCTTGAGGGCGAAGCGGAAGCAGCCTTGAAGCTAGTGTAGTGTCCCTTAAATAACTTTACAGACTTTCCAGTGATGCTATGGTCTCGCTCATGCCGAACACCCGCGTGGCGATCAAGTTGCAGCCGGCTGAACGCACGCCGCTGGAGACATGGGGATCCGCACACGGAACTCCGCAACAGGTGGCGCTGCGCTGCCGGATTATCGTGGGCGCCCTGGCGGGGCAGAACAATGTGTCGATCGCCGAAGAACTCGGCGTAAGCCGGCCCACCGTGCAACTGTGGCGCACGCGGGTCCGCGAGCAGGGCATCGGGGAGGTCTGGGAGATCGCCCCGGCGCGGCAGCTTCGT
>JBOIEG010000247.1:0-15198 GCA_050740915.1 Gammaproteobacteria bacterium
CGTCGAGGACATCATCAAGAAGATCGAGCGGGCGCGGGTCAAGATGGAGCAGATCAAGCCCAGATCCACCCTGCCCCGAGGGAAAAAGAAGGCGGCTTAACTGTAAAGTTATTTAAGGGACACTACAGCCAGAGCCTGTAGGACTTGCGTCAGAATCGTTGTTTTCCTCAGACGCCCTTAACTCCATGGGGTCTATCAAGTAGAAAACTACCCACAAATTTTGCTGAGGAGCCATAATTGAGTTTGCTACAGCCAAATAGAAGGGGGGCTTCGCTGTGACAAACTTGTACCCAAACTGCCTTTAATTTTCCACCGGTCAAATGCCGTCGTATTGAGGCGTCTTTCGAAGGAGGTGACATCACCTCGGACGGGGGCGTGATGGTGCTACGGCAGGTTGATCGGCCCTCCAAGCCACAGAGCTCGCCAAAGCGATTCGCTTGAAACTGCTCAAGATCGGTGCCGTTGTCTTACGCAATACGCGGCGCGTTCGCTTGCTGCTCTCGGGAAGCTATCCGAACCCCCATCTATTCTTCAAAGTCTACTGGATGCCGGCTTTCGCCGGCATGACGGAGAGCTGTTTCGAGTCGCATCAGGTATGGGCATGTACTGACGTGCGGTTTTATGCGCCTGGATGAACGTACTGCCACCTTCAATGGCTCGCCTTGCACTGTGGAACGTAATCAACTTTGGCATTTGAGGCGCGTGCTGCCCTTCTGGGCGCCGTATCGAGGAAGGGTCTTTTGGGCGTTAGTTTGCCTTATCATCGTGGCCGGAGCAACGCTGGCCTTGCCCGTCGCCGTGCGAGGCGTCATCGACTTCGGTTTCTCTACCACGGATCTATCCAGTATCGACACGCACTTTCGGTTTTGTTTGGCATAGCGGTAATCGTTGCGGTCTTCTCCGCTTTGCGGCACTACGCGGTGTCGTGGTGTGGGGAGAGGTGCAGCGCGCAGCTGGGGCCACGGAACGGTTGATGGAATTGCTGTACGCCCAACCTCAGATCAAGCCGGTGGTGGATCCGATATTCATTCCGCCACCCGTGAAAGGACGCGTGCGCTTGGAAAAGGTGTTTTCACTATCCCTCACGCCCACGATCCTGGGCCTTAGAGGACTATACACTAGAGGCCTCTCCCGGTGAGCCGGTGGCGCTGGTTGGACCCTTCGGTGCAGGAAAGAGCACGGTATTGCAACTACTGCTGCGATTCTACGATGTACAACGGGGTGACATTACGTCGATGGCATCGACGTGGCAAATGTGCAAGCGGCCGAGGTTCGTGGTAGGTCGGGACCGGCTTCATCGGGTTCCGACAAAACAGCGTCCGGCAACCAGCATCAGAGGTTTTGTAGGCGAGGTGCTCTGCTCCCGGAGGAAGGCAACTATCTCAACAACAACGCTTTCAGGAAGAAGACTCGCTTGGTGGTGTGGTCTTAGTCTCTTTCTTTGGCTCCTGTGCGGGAGCTTCTTTCGGTGCGGGATCCTGGGACTCTTTCTGCGACTCTTTAGTTTTTTTCGGCTGGGTCTTGAAATCGGTCTCGTACCAGCCGGTCCCCTTTAAGCGGAACCCACCGGCCGACACGAGCTTGCGCAAGGTGTGGGTGTGACAACGGGGGCATTCTGTTTTTGGCGGATCTCCCATCCGCTGGAGGACTTCAATCCGATCTCCACAGTGATCGCACTCATACTCGTAAATCGGCATCTAGACACCCCACCTTAACCTTAGACACGGTGAACTATAGTATTAGCGCAAAGTTCAAGATAGCAAGCAACGGCAACAACCGGGTGTCGGCCATAACTCCGTCCTGGCGAGGTGCTTCCCCACGTCTTTTGAATCCTTTTGGACTAAAAAAGCGCGTGTCTCGATCGAGTAACCGGAGTTGCGTTAGCTTACCGAGCACGCCCGCTCAGACAGTCGAGCAGGGCCTTGTCGCTCATCATGGCTTGTAGCCCCTTGGATAACACCGCGTTGATTAGGCTTTCATTTTCTTTCGCGCTGGGGGGCTTTAATACATCCTTTCCGAGGCGGGCTTCATACCGGCTTTCGAATCGGTTCGTTGCGCTGCTGCAGAGCGCTTTCAAAGAGCTTTCTGTATCGATATGTCTCACCACCGGGTCGCCCGAAGGCAGGTAACGGATCCCCTCGATATCGACCGTGAAGCTGGCGGGTGCGCTCTCAGCGTGTCGCGCTAGATCAAAGCCATAACCCCGCAGAACGCCTGCCACGGCATTGCGCACGGCAGCGGCCAGGTCCCCCCGTGGTTTGATAAACGAAGTGTCGGCATACACGCCCCCGCGGGACCCGAAAGAGGGCTCTTTACGCGAGTCCGTCACGTGCAAGAACACGCGTTGGCCTCGAGCGATACGGTTTTCGCTCACGTTGACGACCGGCAGCACATCGATTTCTTGCGGGCTGAGGGCGCAAGCGGGGATAAGCGTGATGGCGAGCAGCACAATGCCAAGTTGTTTAAGCATGACGAAACTCCTGCGAACAGCAAATGCCAGGGCCTTGAGTAGCCCGCAGTTTAGGGCGCGCATGTTTCAAGCAAGCGAAATCAGGCGTCCGCTTTACGGTTGACAGCGGTTGTTAGGGTAGAGTTTCTCCCACTGCTGGCAAGGAGCAAGCCCTATGCTACCGGCTGCTTTTGCTGGCCATAGCTGGTAAATTTCTCCAGCACCACGCGCATCTCCTCGTCCGTAAGCAGCTCACTGCCGCCGATTCTCTGGGTAAGCACGTAAACCTTAGCCAGAAACTCCACTTCTTGCGCCAGATCGTGGGCCTCTTGCAGGTCTTCTCCGGTAGCGACACTGCCATGGTTTGCCAGCAGGCACGCTCGTCTGCCGTTAAGAGTCTTGATGATCGCATCCGACAACGCCTGTGTGCCAAAGGTGGCGTAGGGCGCGCAGGGAATCGAATCGCCCCCAGCCGCCGCCACCATGTAATGAAATGGGGGGATAGGGCGCCGCGCGCAGGCTAAAGCGGTGGCGTAGGAGGAGTGCACATGCACGATGGCGTTGACATCGGCTTGGGCGCGGTAGAGATCGCGATGAAAACGCCATTCGCTGGAGGGGCGCAACTGAGCTGGATCCGAGACGCCTTCTGCGCTCAACTCAACCAGTTGTTCGGGCGTGAGCGCCTCGAACCCAATGCCGGTGGGCGTGATGACAAAGCCCCCTTGGGTCCTCACGCTCACATTGCCGGAGGAACCATGGCTTAAGCCACCGTGGGCAAGGGCTCGGGCGCAGCGGACAAGCGCTTGGCGTTGCTCGAATAGATCCATGGCAACCGGTTCTTAATGAAGAAACATGAGGTAGGCGGCGTTTTCGCTTTCTTCCCAACAGGGCAAGCCGATATCATTTAGGAAGGAGCGAAAGCTCTCGCGTTCCTCGGGTCTCACCTGGATCCCCATGAGCACCCGGCCCACCGAAGCCCCATGGTTACGATAATGGAACAAGCTGATATTCCAGCGCTCCCCCACCTGGTTTAAAAAGTGCAATAGGGCCCCGGGTCGCTCTGGGAACTCAAAGCGATACAAGACCTCGTTTTCCGCCTTCTCGGCCGGGCCTCCCACCATGTAGCGGACATGCATCTTGGCCATCTCGTTGTTGGACAGATCGACCACGGGATAGCCCTTGTGGCGCAGATTGGCGATGAGGGTGTCCTTCTCCCTCTTGCCGTGGCGGATCTGAACGCCGGCGAACACATGGGCCTCGCGCGCGTCAGCATAGCGGTAGTTAAACTCCGTGATCGCCCGCGGCCCAAGGGTATGGCAGAATTCGCGGAAGCTTTCCGGACGCTCCGGAATGGTCACCCCCAACAAGACCTCGCGTTGCTCCCCCAACTCCGCCAGCTCCGCGATGTAGCGCAGGCGGTCGAAGTTGACGTTAGCACCGCTGAATATCGCGATCAGGTCCTTGTCCGTGGCCCCGCTGTCGCCTACGTACTGCTTCAGGCCCGCTAAGGCTAGCGCGCCGGCCGGCTCCGGGATCGCGCGCGTGTCCTCAAAGGTGTCCTTGACCGCCGCGCAGATCTGGTCGTTGGAGACCTCTAACATTTGGTCTACGCACTGGCTTGCGATGCGAAAGGTCTCCACCCCCACCTGGCGCACCGCGGCCCCATCGGCGAAGATCCCGACGTGATCCAGCACCACGCGTTGCCCGGCCTCTAGCGCCCGTTTCATGCTGGGCGCTTCATCGGATTCCACGCCGATGATGCGGATCGCGGGGTCCAGGTATTTCACGTAGGCGGCGATCCCCGCGATCAAGCCACCGCCGCCAACCGGGACGAAGATGGCGTCGAGCCGGCCGCGATGCTGCTGCAGGATCTCTTTGGCCACGGTGCCCTGTCCCGCGATCACCAGCGGGTGGTCATAGGGAGGGATAAAAACAAGGCGCTGCTCCTGTGCCAGCTCATGCGCATGCTCGGCGGCATCGTCGTAGCTATTGCCGTACAGCAGGATCTCCGCGCCGAGGCGCCTGACGGCGCTTACCTTGATCTCCGGCGTGGTCTTGGGCATGACGATGAGCGCCTTCAACCCCAGTTGTTTGGCCGCCAGCGCAACGCCCTGCGCATGATTACCGGCGGAGGCGGCGATCACCCCGCGCGCCCTTTCCTCCGCACTGAGCGAGGCGATCATGTTGTAGGCGCCGCGCAGCTTGTAAGAAAATACCGGTTGTAAGTCTTCGCGCTTTAGCCACACCCGGTTGTTCAATCTTCGGGATAGGCCCGGTGCAAAATCCAAGGGGGTCTCGCGTGCGACGTCGTAGACCCGCGCCTTGAGGATCAACTTCATGTATTCTTCCAGCATGAACGCAGCACTAAACTCGGCGCTCAAAGAGCGCGATGATGATGGTAGAGCATATACGAAATGGAAGAAAAAAAGCGCCTAGTCGCCAAGGCGGCGTTGAAATACCTCGAGAACGATGCCGTGATCGGGATCGGCACCGGCAGCACGGTCAATTATTTCATCGCATACCTAGCGCTTGAAAAGCGGCGTATCGAGGCTGCCGTGGCGAGCTCGAAAGCCAGCGCTGCCCTGCTCGCGCAACACGGGATCCCGGTGGCCGAGTTAAACGATGTCAACGAGGTCGCCGTGTACGTCGATGGCGCCGATGAGGCTACCAAGCACCGCCAGCTCATCAAAGGAGGGGGTGGCGCGCTCACCCGCGAGAAGATCATCGCTAGCGCAAGCCGCCGCTTTGTATGCATCGCCGATGAAAGTAAGCTGGTGGAGGTGTTGGGGCGATTCCCCGTGGCGGTGGAAGTGATCCCCATGGCCCGGAGCTTCGTCGCGCGGCAGCTGGTGAAGCTCGGCGGGCAACCGATCTACCGCAGCGGCTTCATCACGGACAACCGCCATGCCATCCTCGATGTGCACAACCTGCGCATCACCAGCCCAGCCGAGCTGGAACAGGCCATCAATGACATCCCAGGGGTGGTGAGTAATGGGATCTTTGCGCGGCGGCGCGCCGACGTTTTGTTACTGGGTGGCGAGGCCGGCGTGCAGGAATTGAGGTAGGTGCGAGTGAGCCGGGTGCTGATCCTCATCGGTGTCGCTTTGGTGCTGCTCAGTCTGTTGTGGCCGTTGATCGGTAAGGTGGGCTTGGGCAGGCTCCCCGGCGACATTGTCGTCGAGCGAGAGAACATGCGCTTTTACTTTCCCATCACCACCTGCCTGCTCATCAGTTTAGTTCTTAGCTTGGTGTTTTGGCTTTTCCGCCGGTAAACGTACCACGATACGAGCCCCTCACACGCGAGTTCGGGCGTTCCTTGTGGCGCCTCAGGCTGCTAAAAAAGTGGCGAGCAGCGAACCGCAAGCACTAATCCACTAGAGCATGTATGGATGACTTTGAGAAACAGCGCAGGCGAAAGCCGAAGAGAGTGCTTGTGTCGGGAAGTAGAAACGGCGACAGATCTCTGTGAGATGCGAGGGGCGCTACGTGAGCTAGGCCGTGTCCTTAAACCGCAACGCTTCGCTGTGCTCCGTAGCGCAAATGACCGGTCCCGTCGCCGAACCTCGGAGCGAGCTTTCTTCTATCCTAACAAACCGCGAGCTCCAAGCACCCCTAACGCTGCGACTGCGCTTATATTCAGGATATTCCATTTTTTTACCAGTCTGGAGAGCAGCAATTCACAGCCGTATAAAAGGATGATCGCTTTTATCACAATAAAGCTCGTTTCTTGTATCTGAAGATTGCGGCCACCGAGGATACCCGCCGTAATGGCACCACACACGATCAGAAAATCCATGGGCGTGATCTCAAACATATTCTCCCGGGTACACCGCACACATAAGGCGATGGCCATCGACAGCACAAAGAAATAACCGAAGTCTACTGACTTCATATACGGTGCTAGAACGCTCGGTTCATGGATACTCAAATAAACCGCGAAGATAGCGGCTACATAGATAGCCCCGCGCACTGTAACCGGGCGGGAGCCTTTATTGAAAACCAGTTCGGTGATCACAACTGCAAACAGTAAGGCCGCTATTATCCCGAAATCTCGAGGAACCGAGGCAACCCCTAAGCTGCCAATAAGCATATAAAGGGGTACAGCGATCATCACTACTACAAATGATGTCCATCCTATTTTGTCGTTATTCTGTATCGCCATGCTCAGCGCCTCAATCCTCGATGGCCTTGCACGATGATCCACATGCCAACGCGTCCGCTCGGCTCTTGTCAACAAAGAGAATATAAGAATGGATATCCCTACATAGAAACCGATGATCAGCGTGTCTTGCGCGTATCTGAGAAACACAGTGCTTATGACGAATAGCGATTGCAATAGATAAATAATGACAACTGTTTCGTGGTGATCGAATCCCAGGGCTATCAAACGATGGTGGATATGATTTCGGTCCGCAACAAACATTTTCTTTCCGTTTTTTGCCCGGATAACCATCGCGGCGATGATATCCGCGATCGGCAGTCCGAGAAACAACAAAGTTGCTGCAGGACTAATCGAAGGATCAACCTTTTGGGTCAGTAAAACGGCAAGGAATCCTAGCGTAAAGCCAAGAAACTGACTTCCGGCATCTCCCAAGAAAACTCGGGCTGGATAGGTATTGTAGCGAAGGAAACCCAGTATGCTTCCAATTATTGCGGCGGATATCGCAACGGCGAAAACGCTGCCCGCGATATAGGCAAGTACGGCTATCATGAACAAGCTTAACAAAGACTCTCCAGCCGCGAGTCCATCGAGTCCATCCGACGTGTTTAGGGCGTTTATCATTCCGATGATCGCGAAAAAGGTAAATGGTTTTCCGATCCACGCCGACACGGTTCCGATCAACGGGATCTGGGCTATCCATAAGTCCCCATAAAAAACGAGGATCGCGACGGCGACAAACTGGCCAATGAACTTAGCGCGGTGCCCAACCTCTCTGGCATCGTCCCAGACGCCGAACAGGAAAAGCACCACCGACCCGCCAATATACGCAAGCGATAGCGCATCGAGGTCGAACAACATCAAAATGGGTAACAACGCCCCGAAAAAGACACCCCAGCCTCCCGTGCGCGGTATTGGTCTGGTGTGTATCTTGCGCTCTCCCGGGTTGTCTAGAAGACCCAGTCTAGGAGCGAGGTGCCACAAAATGGGGATCAGCGCTGTACTGAGAGCGAGCGCAAGAACGAGGGTGACTAATAGACTGACTTGATTCTGAAACATCGTCAATTTGAGTCGCTAGGGCGCCTGTCCTTTTCGATTTATCGTCCTCCGCTCCCAGGGAAAATCTATGTTCTTGCTTTTGAGGCTCGTTGCAAACGGATAGGGTATAGCTAGAACCATACCACAGCGTCCCCAACCCAACGTTTTTTTGCCGTTATAGTACCGAAAAGGGTGCGACATGTGTATCAGTCACCTTGAATCGTGAGCCCTGCCTAAGCGGGCACTTGATGACCATGCTCGAAGCGACGTAAAACCACTTTGCTTGCAAAGTACGTGTGGCGCCCTCAGCTGTCGCCGAGCCGTGACAAAAGGTGTCACTAAGAAACGGCTTAAGGCAATGGTGCTCGCTCAGATCATTCGCAGGAGGGGAAGATGGGATCCCCTGTTGCCTATCGAACTAGCGAAGGGTTATCACCTTTACACATCAGTCTCATTAGGATAAAAAAGAAGAGTTCCGAGGTCTTGGTCACATTGCTTCCCCTGTGCTCCTGCACACCAACTTGCATCCAGGGGTTCTCCCGCGCCAGTAAAATTGCGAGAAGGATCACAGTGTTGGTCGTCAGTTTCGCGTCTTTTGATCTATACTACATTTTCGCCGCACCATATGTGGATATACGGATATACGGATATACGGAGACAACGTGGGCCACCTTCAGTCAGACCTATTAGAACCGGTCGCCATTGCACGCGAGGAAAAAATTCAGCTTTCCATCATTGTGCCTCTTTACAATGAGGAAGACAGCGTAACACCGCTATACCATGCGATTGTAAATGCGATAGATCCCTTACACTTGTGTTACGAAGTTCTTTTCGTTGATGACGGGAGCCGCGATGATACCGTGCTTCGTGCGAGAAAGCTCGCCGAGGCCGATCCCCGCTTGCACATCCTCTCGTTTCGGCGCAATTATGGCCAAACGCCGGCTATGGTCGCGGGAATAGAACACGCCCGAGGTGAGATCTTGGTCACCATGGACGGTGACCTCCAAAATGACCCCAATGATATACCCCTGTTCATCGAGCAAATAAACCAAGGTCACGATATCGTGGTCGGGTGGCGACATAAGCGCCAAGACAAGCTGATCACACGGCGGCTCCCTTCTTTGGTGGCCAACTGGCTAATCGGCAAGATCACCGGCGTGCCGATTAAAGACAACGGATGTTCGCTCAAAGCATACCGCGGTGATGTTATCAAAAGCATACCGCTGTACGCCGAGATGCATCGTTTCATTCCCGCGATGGCCTCGCTTGCTGGGTCTCGCATAGCAGAGATAAAGGTGAACCATCGCCCGCGGCGATTCGGAAACTCGAAATACAATCTTTCTCGAATCTACAAGGTGTTGCTTGATTTGATCACCGTAAAGGCAATTCTTTCTTTTGCCTTTAAGCCCCTGGTCGGCTTCGCCTATATAAGCGCAGTTGCCTGGTTAGTAAGCATTGTTTCTCTGTTGGCGAGCGTTTTGGCCAGTGAGCGCAGCGTTGTGTTCTTCAGCCTGTCCATACTATATGGCTCTCTTGGGATCATTCTTCTATTTTGGGGTGTCCTTGGTGAGCTTATTTTTCGGACAGGTGATGTGAGCCCGAAAAGCTTTTTAAAGGTAACCATACATTCTGTGGCTGGCGACGACAATCGTTTTATCTAAGATGGCTGTTTCCTATGATTTGTCCGTAATTATCCCGATTGTGGACCGATATTACGATGGCGTTGCCACTGTTTTTCGGGAGTACAAGCGCGGTCTTAGCTCGACGGGCCTTGGGTTCGAGATAGTTTACGTTTTAGATGGGGAATATCCGGAGGCACTCGCCGATCTCCGTGCCCTTCAGCAAGAGGGTGAGCGGCTTACTATCATTCAGCTCGCTCGCAGGTATGGCGAATCCACGGCCCTAAACGTCGGTTTCGAAAACTCACACGGGAAATGGATCCTTATGCTACCAGCCTATCAACAGACGGAGGTTGAAGGACTAGCCACAGTCGTTGAAAAACTAAACAGCCATGATGTGGTTGTTGCGAGGCGACATCCGCGAAACGATCCCTTGCTGAACCAACTATCTTCCGCGTTTTTTAATTGGGTCCTACGCAAAGTGTTCTCTCTTTCACTGCATGACATCGGATGCTGTGTTAGAGCTTTCAAACGAGAGGTTATTTCCGAGATCAGCGTGTATGGAGATCAACATCGCTTTTTACCGGTACTGGCCCATCAGCGCGGCTTCAGGGTCTGTGAAGTCAATATAGCGCAAGCCCTCACCACCAACAGCCAAAGAACATACCGCCCGGAGATTTATTTTCAACGCCCGCTTGAATTTCTCACCGTGTTCTTTCTTGCCAGATTCACCAAACGACCGTTACGCTTCTTTGGGCTGATCGGTGGGGGGGTGTTTATGCTGGGCTTAGTCCTTACCCTATATGTGATCGGCGAGCGCATATTCGCAGGAGTTGCCTTGGCAAACAGACCCGTTTTGCTCATCAGCTCGCTCGCCATGATCCTTGGGATACAAGCGTTAGCGATTGGATTAATTGGCGAAATCATAATCTTTACCCATGCCAGACAGATAAAGGAATACACCATCGCTAAGGTTATCAACTGACGCTCGTCACTTGCACTCGGGCTGTATGGTATGCACAACGGAGCTACAAAAGAAACAACCATCTTGGTTGATGCACACGTCCACATCTATGATTGCTTCAAGATCCATCGGCTTCTAGATGCCGCTTACCATAATTTTCAAAGCGCCGCGACCACTCGGGCAAACGGTAGTGAGTTCATTGGCATTCTCATGCTAACGGAGTCTTTTGGGTACGAATGCTTCTCAGAGCTGCGAGAAATGATCTCTGGAAGCGCCCAGCAACCAGGGACATGGCAATTTGTGAGCCTAGCCGAGGACGAAAGCGCGTTGTTGGCACGCAGAACGAATGGCGAACGACTAATCATTGTTTCAGGCAGACAGATCGTGACTGCTGAGCGCATTGAAGTTTTGGCCGTGGCGACGGATCTTTTTATTCGTGACGGCCTTCCCTTGGTTGAGGTACTCGCCAGTATAAACAGCAACGGTGGACTGGCGATCGTTCCCTGGGGAGTGGGGAAGTGGTTTGGGCGCAGAGGAGACTTGATCAAGAAAATTTTGCATCAGTTCGATGCTCAGAGCATTTTTTTAGGGGATATCGCCGGTCGCCCGAGCTTCTGGCCGCGTCCCGCCATTTTTAGGCTCGCGGATTTTAAGGGGATAAGGATCTTGTCCGGCAGCGACCCGTTGCCTCTGGCAACCGAGGACGCCCGACCAGGGAGCTATGGTTTCTGGATAAAAGCCACTTTGTCTTTAAGTCAGCCGTCACAAGAATTAAAGCAGTTGCTTCTGAACCGAGATGTTGCCATCCATCCCTACGGCAGCGGGGAGAATATATCCCGATTTATCCGTAACCAATTGTTGCTTAGGTATCATTAAATTTATCTATTTATGTCGAGGGAAACGCCGGATATCGAAACATCGTCGGCTGATTATGGGCGCCGATTTTCCGGGCGTACGGGCGCGTATTTCCTTCAAGTGCAAGAGCAAGCCGTTAGGAATACGCTGCTTGGTTGTAAAGGATCGTCGGTGTTGGACGTCGGGGGAGGTCATGGGCAGCTTACTCAGTTTCTATTGGATCTGGGTTATTCCGTGACCGTGGTCGGTAGCGATAACAGCTGTTATTCCCGGCTCCGATCGCAGTGTTCCGATGATCGCCTGAGTTTCGTAACCAGCGATCTCTTGTGTCTCCCGTATCCCGACCAAAGTATTGATATCGTCATCGCTGTTCGCCTCGTCTCCCACATCAGCGCTTGGCGTGCCTTGATTGCGGAATTTTGTCGCATTGCCAGGTTTTCTGTGGTCATCGACTACCCGAGCTGGTTTAGCTTCAATGCGATTACCCCCATGTTGTTTACCCTTAAAAAGCGCTGGGAAGGAAATACGCGATCGTATCAAAGCTTCTTTAAACAAGAGCTTGCCAAACAGTTTAGCTCGCAGGGATTTTTCGTCACCCGGGCACAGCATCAGTTTTTTCTCCCGATGGTGCTCCATCGGGTGGCGGGCGGTTCTTTTGCGCTCATGAGCATTGAGTCGCATTGCCAGGCTATCGGCCTAACGCGTTTTTTCGGTTCGCCCGTTATCTTGAGAGCCGATCGTAAGGTTTTATGAACGTGCTATTGCTCGCACCCCAACCCTTTTACACGGAACGCGGCACTCCGATCGCGGTAAAGCTCTTGGCAGAGACCTTGTGCGGCGCGGGTTATCACGTAGATCTCCTGACATTTCACGAGGGTGAGGACGTATCGGTTCCGGGGTTACGCATAGAGCGCATTCCGAAACTTCCGTTTGTCCAAAACGTTCCTGTGGGCTTTTCGTTCAAAAAGCTTTGCTGTGACCTTGTGCTTTCAATAAAGCTCTATCAAATGTTATGGAAGCGTCATTACGATTTTATCCATGCGGTGGAGGAAACGGTTTTCCCCGCTCTTCTTGCAAGACTTTTTATAAACACACCCATCATATATGACATGGACTCCTCGATGGCGGACCAAATCATCGAGAAGTGGCCTTTGCTTCGTTATGCCGGGAAGGTTTTATATGGCTTCGAAAAGCTCGCGGCGCGGATCCCAGACGCGGTTTTCGCTGTATGCGACGACCTAGCTGAAAAGATAAAACGTTATGCACCCAAACAAACCGTCTATGTAATCGAGGACACGTCACCTCCTCCGACAACAGCGCCCCACGGTTACGACGAATTGCGAACGCTTTTGGATACAAAAGGCAACCTCGTTTTGTATGTTGGCAACCTGGAACACTACCAGGGGGTCGGCCTGATGATCCAGGGTTTCGCGCAAGCGAAAGAAGTCCTCGATCTCGACCTCGTGATCATCGGTGGCCCAAACGGGCAAATCCAAAGCTATCGACAGATGGCCTACGATTTAGGGATCGGCGATCGCACCCACCTTTTGGGTACCCGCCCTGTCGGCCATTTGAATGCTTATTTGGAACAAGCGGATATCCTCGTTTCGCCTCGTATAAAGGGTGCCAACACCCCCATGAAGCTATTCTCCTATCTGGCGGCGGGAAAACCGATCCTGGCGACTAATATTCGTTCGCATACTCAGGTCCTTAACCCATCGAGCGCTTTTCTGGTTGATCCCACGCCGGCGGCTATGGCTCAAGGCTTTGCTCGGCTATCGCAGGATCGCGCCTTGTGTTCCCGGCTCGGGTCGGCTGCGTACGAGCTCTCGCAGCAACGCTATTCCCAAGCCGCGTTCCAGAAAAAAATTCTCGACTCTTATGCCTCTTTACATCCAAAACAACCGACGTGCAGCGGGAAGTAACGCGTTTCGCCAGCGAGGTCTTTGACGTTTTAGTAATCGGTGGCGGTATTTGCGGTGCTACCGTAGCCTACCTCGCGAGCCTTCAAGGTTTGCGCGTGGGGTTGATTGAACAACAGGACTTCGGACACGCGACCTCGGCTAACAGCCTGAAGATAATCCACGGAGGGCTCCGTTACCTGCAACATGCGGATATCAAGAGGATGCGCGAGTCGATCATCTCGCGTCGCTGGTTGTTTTCCCTGGTACCCCATCTCGTTCAACCACTCCCTTGCCTTCGACCGACATACGGCTATGGCGTAAGCGGAAAACCCGTTTTGGGGGTCGCACTGGTCGCGAATGATCTTATCGCGTGGGATAGAAATAAGGGAGTCCGCCGTGATAAGCATCTCCCGAGAGGACGGACGATCTCACGCGAAGAGTGTCTACGCATAGTGCCAGCAATAGATCAAAGAGAATTAACCGGTGCGGCTCTGTGGTATGACGGGATCGCTAAGAATACTGAACGCATAACCCTGTGGTTTGTTCAGGCCGCCTATAAGCTAGGCGCATCGGTTGCTAACTATGTTCGCGCCGAACGTTACCTGGTGAAGCGAACAACGGTCGCTGGCGTCCTCGTCCGTGATTTGCAAAGCGGTGATTTACTCGAGATACGCGCGAAGACTGTTATTAACACCGGAGGTCCCTGGTTAGATATCCTATCGAAAACCCTGGGTCAGGCGCCCAAGATCGCGCCCTTAAGGGTTTGGGCTAAGGCGATCAACATTATGGTGAGGCGGAGTTTATTTCCTGGTTACGCCGTCGGCCTTTCGGGACCACACGCCCTTATGGACAAAGGCAAACGCGACTTCTTTTTTGTGCCTTGGCGCGGTCGCACGATGATAGGAACGCTCTATTTTCCTTATTCCGGTGAGCCGGACGGTTGTCTCGCGACCGCAGCGGAACTAGACATATTTATTAGAGAAATCAATGCGAAATATACCGCTGCGGAACTTGATTTCGACGACATCTGTTTTGTCCACGCCGGTTTGCTCGCGGTAGAGCCAAATGATCGGACCACGGCGGAACCGATACCCACAAAACAAGCCGTGATCACCGATCCGGGTAACTCTATTGGGTACGACGGCATATGTCTTGTCAACGGAGTGAAATTTACCACGGCTTACTCGGTAGCTGATCGCGTTGTACGGCTGGTCATGGGCAAACTGGGTTACGGTGGGAAGGGCCTTTTGCGGCCGAAGACAGGCATGTCGTGTGAGGATGACTCATCGATTGTTCAGTCAAGACAGCTCGACACGGACATCGTTGATCATCTGCAAGTCCAGTACGGCATGGACATGGCGAAGGTACTCACCCCTCTTTTACACGAGGACTATCGGAACGGCAACCGGATAGGGCCGCACCACCCCGTCATTAAGGCCGAGGTCCTGCACGCGGTTCGCGAGGAGATGGCCCTACATCTGTCCGACGTGATCTTAAGACGAACAGGGCTCGGAAGCGTTGGCCATCCTGGTCTGGGCATTCTCGCCGAAGCCGCGAGCATCATGGCGAAAGAGCTTAATTGGACTAAAACCGACGTGGCAAGCGAGATAAGCGCCGTCGACGACATATACAAAAATATGCAGGGAAGGTATATTAGCTAGGGCACGCCTTGAGGGAGCCTTGGATAGGTTCGTGAGCACGCGACAAAGCCTGCCCAGAGCGCGGTCGAAGAGCAGATGGGAGGTCGCCGCCGCTTATTCAGATGTCCCCTAGGAGCCTGTCGGACTTAAGGCGGAACTTTGGATGTGCAAACCGATCGGATCGGCAAAGGCTTCAATGCGCGAACGTGCATGCGCCACTTCCGTCAATGCGACCGTGACACACCCTACCTGCTGCCGCCGTCGGGCGATGAGTGGCGACCGAGGGACCACTTAGCGCGCTGTGTGGTGGACAGTGTCGAGCAGTTGGACCACTGGGCGCTGAGCGGTCAATACCGTGGTGCAGGCTCGGCGGCATATCACCCTGGGGTGCTGCTGGCGCTGCTCATCTACGGCTATGCCACGGGCACGTATTCCAGCCGGCGTATCGAGCAAGCGACCTACGAGTCGCTGGCGTTTCGTTACATCGCCGCCAATACCCACCCCGACCACGACACGCTGTGCGCGTTTCGCAAGCGGTTTCTGCAGGAAATCGAGCACCTGTTCGTGCAG
>JBOIEG010000248.1:0-1919 GCA_050740915.1 Gammaproteobacteria bacterium
CCCAAGGCCAGCTCACTCTTAGCCTCTCCGTAAACCCAGCCGTCCGCGACGAGCTGTTGCATTATTTGCACGCGCTGAAAGCCGCCTGAAATCACCCAACAACGAAAATTTATGCCACGTTAGGGTAGATCTTGGTGAAGACGAGGGTCACATCAAGTCTTCAAACGCAACGTTACCGCCGACGAAGGTGCTCCCGCAGGTAGTCCACTTCCATCATCGTGGAATTGGTGAGGAAGGGAACCTGATTCCAACTCCGGCATCGGCGGGACCAACGCTCGTCCGCCGTATCCAAAGGCTATAATTACGCGCACCGGTATCGGAGAGACGGGTGGTTTGAGTAGTAGAACAGCATAAGAGCACCGGCTCGCTTCACCACCAGAAACTGAGGCTGGAAAAGGCACGAAATTCCGATGATACTTCAACGGACCTTCAGTCATACTATTAAAAGCAAGAGCCCTCCAAAGTATCTGGGTTCGGATAATGACCTGTCGTTACGTGGCCTATTTCAGCCATCACTTGCTGCATGAGTAGTAATTCGACATCAACCAGAACGCAGAATCAATGGACAGTAACGGTAACCTATGAAAAACGTCGAGATTAGTGTTGAGCAGAACATCCTCACTATCAAGATCGATCTGACCAAGGAGTATGGCCCATCTTCCTCGGGGAAAACCATCATAATCGCCTCTACCGAGGGGAATGTATCCGTCCCTGATCGTGAAGAAAAGATTGGCTTGAACGTCTACCGCAAGAAGTAAGCATTTTTTGCGGCCTTGAAAGGCAGAGGGGTGCCGCTGTTTTGCTCCTGTGCAACCCGTCCGCTCGGTCGCTCACCGAGAGCATTGACACGACCACTTCCGGAGCAGTGTCGAGCCGTAGACGCCATGAGCCTGCTGGGTTAGACCTTGTTCATCGCCCGCGCCTCGGCGCGGCATCGGCCTCGCCATAAACTCGAAGTGGTTCAGGAACGGGCATTTCGCTGGCCATCCCGATGTCCGAAAACGGCGAGTAAACGGCAGGCCGGAAGCCCATAATAGGCGCATGCCGCTCGACGCCACGACTTGTTATCGGGCCATGCGTGCCCACGATGCACGCTTCGATGGGCGTTTCTTCGTGGCCGTCTCCTCGACCCGCATCTACTGCCGGCCCGTGTGCACGGTCAGACCCCCGAAGCGCGTACTTGCCGCAGCCGAAGCATGGCGCCCCTGGCGCGCGTACGCGGTTATGCATTTGTGGCACTCGCTCAAGTAGAGGATCGCTATGCGCTACTACACGTCCTACCAAAGTCCCTTGGGAAATATGCTGCTCGTGTCGAGCGGTGAAGCTTTGCTCGGGCTCTACTTCACTGGGCAAAAATACTTTCCGCGCGTACAGAACGAGTGGACCGAGAACGCGGACATTGCACCGCTACGTCAAACGATGCGCGACCTCGATCGCTACTTTGCCGGCAAGTGTATGCGTTTCGACGTCCCACTAGCGCCCCACGGTACGACGTTTCAACACGCGACATGGAAAGCAATCGCGTCGGTCGAGTACGGCGAAACGATCAGCTACTCGGAACTTGCGCGACGCGCCAGCTTCGCAGGAAGCCCGCGCGCGGCCGGCACGGCCACGGGGCAGAATCCGATTGGCATCATCGTTCCGTGCCATCGCATCGTTGGCGCGAACGGAAGTCTGACGGGTTATGCGGGTGGACTTGATAAGAAACGGGCGTTGCTCGCGCTCGAAGCGGACTGCCAGAAAGGAAGCTGAAGATTTGAATAGTGCAGTCATGAAAGTTCTGCGTAGTCGGCGCTCATAGGTTAGGTACTTAAGGCCCACCGAAAACGGGTTCTAAGCCCAGTTGCAGGCGTCCGGTTTGGGTGTCGCGTGCGGGGTGTGCGCGCTGAGCGTTAGCGCCGAGAAACGCGATAGCTTGG
>JBOIEG010000249.1:0-4724 GCA_050740915.1 Gammaproteobacteria bacterium
GCAGCAGGTAGGGTGTGTCACGATCGCATTGACGGAAGTGGCTCATGCACGTTCGCTCATTGAATCCATTGCCGATCCGATCGGTTTGCACATCAAAAGTTCCGCCTTAAGTCCGACAGGCTCCTAGTACAGCCCCACCTCGTGATCACGGATCTTTTTATGGAGGGCATGGACGGAATGACGCTAATGGCGGAGATCCATCGACAGAACCCTCTGAAGCCCGTCATCATGCTGAGCGGTCGGGCGAAGATCCCCGATGCGGTCAAGGCGACGCATTTAGGCTCGCTTGCCGTACTCACGAAGCCGATCAACAAGGATGAGCTTATCGAGCAGGTGAAAAAGGGTTTACATTTGACGCATAGCGGCGACCGGCAGGAAGCTGTTCTTGGCCGCCATATCGTCTATCGCAGCACTGTCATGGGCGAGCTTCTCGAGCATGCGCGGCTGGTGGCCGATAGCGATATAACGGTGTTTATAAACGGTCACACCGGCACCGGTAAGGAAGTGTTAGCGAAAGCGATCCACGAAGCCAGTCCCCGTAGAGAAAAGCCCTTTATTGGAGTCAATTGTGGTGCGATACCGGAGCAACTGCAGGAGTCTGAGTTATTTGGCCACGAAAAGGGGGCTTTTACCGGGGCTGTGACCCGTCGTGAAGGGCTTTTTCAGGCAGCGGATGGCGGAACCCTGTTCTTGGATGAAATAAGGGATATGCCTTTGAGTTTGCAGGTGAAGTTGTTGCGCGTGCTACAGGACTTTGAAGTCCGGCCGGTGGGGGCGGTCCGCAGCAAGCCCGTGAACGTTAGGATCGTCTCTGCAACGCACAACGATCTTGAGGAAGCCGTGAAGGCAGGGGAATTCCGAGAAGACCTTTATTATCGCTTGCACGTGGTTCCGTTGACGATGCCAAGCCTTGCCGAGCGGCGGGAGGATATACCTCTGTTGCTGGATCATTTTCTGCGAGCGCATGCGCGGCGCAGGGACCTCAAAAGAAAGCATTTGGCGCCGGACGCCATGGAGTATTTGACAGCAGTGCCCTGGCCAGGAAACGTAAGGCAATTGGTCAATGTCGTGGAGCAGTGTGCTGCTCTTAGCAAGGGGCAGATCATTCCCTTGGCGATGGCCAAAAAAGCGCTGCGCGATGAACCCGGACAGCTCCAGACCCTAAAAGAAGCCACCCATGCCTTAGAAAGAAAATATCTCATCACCGTTTTGCGCTTAGCCAACGGCAATGTCGCAAACGCCGCCCGAATGGCAGGTCGCAATAAAACAGAGCGTTACAAGCTGCTCAGCCAGCACCAATTGACGCCTTCGGATTTTCGCGCGCTAGATAAAGCCGAGGACTGACCGCGCGATGGTCAAAGAAAGGATCGTCGTTTTAGGCGACCCGGATTTGGCGACGCTGATCCCGTGTTTTTTGGACAACCGGCGCAAAGACGTTTGTGTCATGAGGGAAGCGATGGCTCACGCAGATTATGAGCGTATTCGCATACTGGGCCATAGCATTAAGAGAAGCGGTGGCGGCTATGGGTTTGACACGATCACCGAGTTTGGAGCGTGCATCGAATCTGCTGCAATGGTGGGCGACCGGGTTCAAATCATACAGGCGCTTGAGGCTCTCAACGAATATCTGGAGCGGGTGCAAGTGGTCTATGATTGATCGGGAGTGTTTCCATCAGATAACCGCGCGTGTTCATGATGTTAACCCAACCCTCGAGGGGATTCGCCTATTTCGTGGCCACGACGTTGGGGATAGGATTCTCCGTCATTCTTATCCTTTTAGCATGGTTTAACGCGATAGAAGACGTCAGGCGGACGTTTGGGTTTGAGTCGCAATTTGCCATTAACCGCGTAAATCAGGGAGTAACCACGAGCGAGGACGCGGCGAATGACGTCGCCAACCTGATCGAGTCTTTGTCCGGGAGAGATGACAAACAAGGGCCGTTTCGGCGCTTCTCGCGCGCTATTTTGCAGCGTTATCCCTTTATCGTATTGATATCGTATCACCTACGGCTGCGCAGTGAACGGGATATGGTGCCGCAAGGTGCGGCGCCAGCGATCGCCAAGCCTTCCCCGTTGCCGATGTTGGCTGTCCACGGTTCGCTATTTGGGGCTTCGTTTCGCTGTTTGTACGCGGTGCAGCGTAGAGCAAGCGCGGGGCTATCGGAGGGGTACGATTTGGCTCGCGATGATAGGCATGGGAGGCTCTTGGCGTAGCGGTCCATGGAGAAGTCGTTCCTACGCCGACACTGGCTCTTGAAGGGAAAAGCCGTGCCTATGTTTTGCTCAAAGCGATTGGTGTGTCCTCCAACATTGCCGCTGCTCCGGCCGATCGCAGCGATGAGGTTCGCGGTTTCGTGGTGGTTGCCGTGGACCCCGCGGCGTTGTTTGATCTCTCGTTAAAGCCCGGCTTGACCGTCACTCTGGTCAGCGAGTCTGAGGGCGTCCCAGGCCGAAATCTTGTCTTTGAGAAAAAAGATGTTGAACCGCAGAAGACGCTGGCGGGGTTGTCGGTGTCTCGGCTTGACAAGGAATCTTCGGTCCGATTTCCTCGTTATGCGATGAAGCTAAGCCTGTCAAAGTCGATTCGGCTGGGTGATATCGATTATGGGGTTATGGTGACAGCGATATTTGTCGGCGTGGGTGGCAGTTTGTTGCTTGTCGCCTTGGCTCGCGCTCGGGAAATTCAGGCGAAAGAGCTGGAAGGCCGCAACCGCGAGATCGAACTACAGGTGCAGCGTGAGACCAAGGAACTGGCGCAGGCCCGGGATCAAGCTTTAGAGGCATCGCGAGTTAAATCGGAATTTCTCGCCAGTATGAGTCATGAGATCCGAACCCCGCTTAACGCGATCATTGGCACCGCGGACTTATTGAGTGAAAGCCGTCTGAGCCCAGATCAGCGCAGTTACGTAGACTTGTTGAAAAAAGCCGGGGAAGCCCTGCTCAGCCTGGTGAATGATATTCTCGACTTATCAAAAATCGAAGCGAACCAACTCGAGCTGGAGGAAGTTGGGTTCAATCTTAAAGAGCTGATCGAGCAAGCGACGGAGATCTATGCGCTTAAGACGGACAAAAAAGGGATAGAACTGGCCTGCCAGGTGGCCCCCAATGTGCCCGAATTTGTTAAGGGTGACCCTGCTCGACTGCGGCAGATATTGCTTAACCTCATAGGCAACGCTATCAAGTTTACCGAACGTGGCGAAATCGTGGTGCGGGTTGCTCGTTTTGAGGGGCAGCCGTCCGGTGCACTGCTGTTTTCCGTCTCCGATAGCGGGATCGGGATCCCGCGGGACAAATACGAGAGCATTTTCCAAAGCTTTACCCAAGTAGACTCTTCCACGACGCGAAAGTACGGTGGCACTGGATTGGGACTGGCGATCTCAAAGCGTTTAGTCGGACTGATGGCGGGGCGCATTTGGGTGGACAGTGAAGAAGGGAAAGGAAGCACGTTTAGGTTCACGGCGTGTTTGCCAGACACATCGCCCGCAGCAGGGGCGGTGACTTCCCCCGAGGAGTTGCGGGACAAGCACATACTGGTCGTCGACGACAATGATACCAATCGCATGATCCTGCGGGAGATACTAAAACGAAACGGGGTGATCGTTAGGGAAGCGGCGGATGGCCTATCCGCGCTCAAAACGCTGCGCGCGATCAAGAGCAAAGGCAGGGTGTTCGATTTGGTATTGACCGATTGTCGGATGCCCGGAATAAACGGATTCGAGATCGCGGAAACGATAAACCGAGAAGGGGGGCATACCAAGATGGTTATCATGCTGACGTCTTCCAACTTGACCAATGACTTGGCGCGTGCCAAGGAATTGGGACCGGGCGGCTATTTAGTCAAGCCAGTGAAATCGCAGGAATTACTAGAAGCGGTACGTGGGACGCTGGCGGCGTTTCCGAGTTCGAAGCCACCCAAGCTAAAGCTCGCGCTACCCGTTTTCCCTCTGACATCCGTGCTTCTGGCGGAGGACAACCCGGATAATCGCCTGTTGTTCCATGCGTACTTAAAAGAAACTCCTTATCGGCTGGTTGAAGCGGAGAACGGTGCGGAAGCGCTGGAAACGTTCAAGCGCGAGAATTTTGGTTTGGTATTAATGGATGTCCAGATGCCTGTCATGGATGGTTACTCGGCTACCCGGGCAATTCGATCTTGGGAGCGGGGGAGTGGCCGTCATCCGACTCCAATCATTGCTCTGACCGCGCACGCGGTGGCTGAAGACGTGGAAAAAAGCCTAGCGGCCGGATGCAACGCCCATCTGACGAAACCTATCAAGAGGGCCTTCCTACTCCAAACCCTAGAGCGTTTTTGCTCCAGCCCCAAAGTGATTCCCTGAATTTAGCCTGTGTCGGCCGCGAGCGACAGGCGTCATATTGTCTGTTCGGCACAATTTCGTAGTGACAGAGACCAAGAACGGCAGTTCATGGAAGCGCGTGGTGGGTTGGGGTGTTTCGGGCAACTCCCTCGATCATCGGGACAGGCGGTTTTTGGGTTCTCACCGCACGGTCCACGGGTCCCTCACCTCCGTTCTTAGTTCTTCCCGCCAGACGAAAACGCCCACTTAGGCACATAAATTGCCTTAAGCCTCGAAAATACCAGAAGGCTAGTGTAGTGTCCCTTAAATAACTTTACAGTTAAGCCGCCTTCTTTTTTCCCTCGGGGCAGGGTGGATCTGGGCTTGATCTGCTCCATCTTGACCCGCGCCCGCTCGATCTTCTTGATGATG
>JBOIEG010000250.1:0-4019 GCA_050740915.1 Gammaproteobacteria bacterium
TCGCTCCAGAAGTAGGGGAAACCGCTCCGCGATCGCGGAATCCGCTCCTCCGCGAAACCACAATGCGAATTGGCGCACCATCGCCGCATGATCGCCGTTCCGTTGGGGGAACCAGAACCGCAGCACATCTCCGAATTCTTCGGTATCATCAATCGGAGTCACGATTTCATGTTCCGTGATCCTTCATATCTCTTATCAAATACGCGACAGCGCGCGTCCATCCGATGTCATTATCCCCGCGAAAATCCAGCGCCTTTTTCATTAATATTCGGCCGAGGTGGTGCGCGGCCGAGAGCTTCGGGACGAGGGGAACGTGCGCCCTTCGCGGCAGCACTCCGCGGGCAACCGGTAATCGTGGGTTCTGCTTCATGCGGGATCCGGCCCGGGTGCCGTCCCTCGATCCCACGGGGCGGGCGGCGCAAAGCGCTCGGTGAGGAAATCCACGAACGCACACACTTTGGGTGAGAGATAGCGGTTGTGGGGGTAGACCGCATAGAGGGTAGAGGGCTCGGTTGGATAATCGTCCAGCACCGTGATGAGCGCCCCGCTCTGGAGCGCCTCACCCACCATGAAAGTCGGGGTACGCGTGAGCCCGATCCCGGCCAGGAGCATATCGCGGATCGTCAGGCTGTTGTTGGATTGATAGTTTCCCGACACCGTGATGCTGCGCTTGCCACCCGGCCCATCGAAGTGCCATTCGTTGCCGCTGGTGAGGGTATAGATCAAACCGTTGTGGCGGATCAGATCCTCAGGCGTTTCGGGGATCCCAGCACGCTCCAAGTACAGCGGTGCGGCACAGACCACAAAACGGATGGGCGTGAGGCTGCGCGCCACCAAGGTGGAATCGGGCAAGGCGGTGATGATCCGCAGCGTCACATCATAGCCTTCCTCGATGACATCCACAAAGCGGTCGTTGTAGCTCACATCGAGCGTGATCTCAGGGTAGCGCGTGAGGAACTCGGGTAGCGCGGGGCCGAGGTGCAGGATCCCGAAGGACATCGGCGCGTTGAGCTTGAGCCGCCCGCGTGGGGCGGCTTGGACATGACTCACGCAGCGCTCGGCGGTGGCGATCTCCTCGAGCGCCAGGCGGCTGCGATCATAGAGCGCGGCCCCAGCCTCGGTCAGGCTCAAGCGCCGGGTGGTGCGGTTGAGGAGTCGCGCACCGAGCCGCTCCTCGAGCCGGGTCACATATTTGCTCACAACCGACTTGGCGATCCCAAGCCGCTCTGCGGCGGCGGTAAAGCTCTTCGCGTCGACGACCCGTACGAAGACCACGATGTCGGTCAACTCATCCAAGCGTCTCCCGATTTATTATCCTTCGCGAACAATCTTGTTCCAGGAGACTAGTTTATCAAAGAATGACGTGCAAGTAGGATCTTCCGTACTTGGTGTTTCATGGTTCCCTCTTGACGATAAGGAGCTAACAGATGAACAACGCGCAAGCGGTCCGACTCACGGAAACGGATCTTTTCACACCGCTGCGGCTTGGGCCTTACGTGGTGCCGAACCGCGTCGTAATGG
Organism: Gammaproteobacteria bacterium; assembly: GCA_050740915.1. GTDB lineage: Bacteria > Pseudomonadota > Gammaproteobacteria > JBOHHR01 > JBOHHR01 > JBOHHR01. The sequence continues at coordinate 1,522 of JBOIEG010000250.1, forward strand.
CGCCCTTGACCCGCAACCGCGCAGGCCCGGGCAATGTCCCGCAGGCGATGAACGCGCGCTACTACGCGCAGCGCGCCTCGGCCGGTCTTATTATCACCGAGGCCACGCAAATCTCACCTCAGGGCGTGGGCTATCCGGACACTCCGGGGATCCACAACGCGGCGCAGGTCGCAGGCTGGAGAAACGTGACCCAGGCCGTGCACCAGCGCGGTGGTCGCATCTTTCTTCAGCTCTGGCACGTGGGCCGCATATCCCATCCCTCCTTGCAACCCGATGGGGCGTTGCCGGTGGCGCCCTCGGCGATCAAGCCAGCGGGTGAGGCCTACACGTACGAGGGACTGAAACCCTTCGTCACGCCGCGCGCCCTCGACATCGCGGAGATCCCTGGTATTGTCGATCAGTACCGCACCGCCGCTCACTATGCCCTTGCCGCCGGCTTCGATGGGGTCGAGATCCACGCGGCCAACGGGTATCTCATCGATCAGTTCCTGCGCGATGGCACCAATCACCGCACCGACCGCTACGGCGGCTCAGTGGAGAATCGGGCACGCTTTCTGTTCGAGGCCGTCGAGGCCGTCATCGGGGTGTGGGGACCCGGGCGCGTTGGAGTACGCCTCTCGCCGCTCAGTGCTTTCAACGACATGGTCGACTCGAACCCCGAGGCGCTTTTCGGATATGTCGCCGAACGGCTCGGTGATTACCCTCTCGCCGACCTCCACGTGATCGAAACGGAAGAGGAACACGACGTGCAGCCAGCGGCGGGCCTGGACTTCGGCCGACTACGCCGGCGCTACCGCGGTCTGTACATGGCCAACGGCGGATATGCGTACGAGCGCGCCACGGCCGCACTCCGCGCGGACAGCGCAGACCTCGTCTCCTTCGGGCGCCTCTTCTTGGCCAACCCCGATCTGCCGGAGCGCTTCTGCCGGAACGCGCCGCTCAACACGCCGGACCCTGCCACATTCTATGAGGGCGACGCGAGGGGCTATACGGACTATCCGACCCTCAGCGAGATCGGGTGGCGAGCTCGCGAGCGCGGAGCGTGCGACGATCTGCAGAAGACTGACGATAAGGTCCTGTTGCCGACGGAAGCGTAAGTGCCCGATTAGGAGAATCCCACGATGCAGACGACCATCACCGAGATCGCGCCCGACGTCTTTCGCCTCTCGACGTTCGTATCCGACTTCGACATGCAGGTCAACCAATTTCTGGTCCGTGACGAGGAGCCGCTCCTGTGGCACACGGGCCTAAGAGCGCATTTTCCTTTGGTGCGCGATGCGGTTGCGACACTCATCCCGATCGAACGGCTCCACTGGATTGGCTTCAGCCATTTCGAAGCCGATGAATGCGGCTCACTGGCCGACTGGCAAAGGCTCGCGCCACATTCGACCGCCCTCGCAAGCATCATTGCCAAGGTTGTCAGCGTGGACGACAGCGCCGCGCTGCGACCCGCCCGTGGCCTCAGCGATGATGAGATCTTTACAACCGGAACTTACCGCTTTCGCTTCCTGCAGACGCCGCATGTCCCGCACATATGGGAGGCGGGGATGTTGTTCGAGGAGACCAACGCAACGCTATTTTGTTCGGATCTTTTTCACCATAATGGTAACGTCGTCCCAACGACGAGCTCCGACGTTGTGGATCTCTTCCGTCAGAAACTTACCCAAGATCAACAAGGCCCGTTCGCTTTTTACCTGCCTTGGCCCACCCAGACGGAGCGCATACTCAGGCGTTTGGCGGCGTTGCGTCCGAAAACGCTAGCGGTCATGCACGGTTCCAGCTACGTCGGCGATGGCGCTGAGGCGATCGAGGCGCTCATCCCGATGCTCAAGGACGTCGTTGGTGGGGTATAGTCATCGCGGGCCGCACCCTTGAATGAACCCGACCGTGCCACCTTCTACGGGGCGGTGAGCAGGGTTACACAGATGAAATGAAAAGGTTATTCATTTAACAGAGAGGAGACGCGTACGAAACTCTATTTTGCGGCGGGCGCCTGCTCAATGGCCCCGCATATTGTGTTGCGCGAAGCAGCCTACACTTTCGATCTGGAAAGTGTGGATCTGGCCAATAAGTAGACGGCGAGCGGCGAGGACTACACGAGAATCAACCCCAAGGGCTCTGTGCCTGCCCTGAGACTCGACAATGGAGAGGTCCTGACGGAAGTGGCGGTTGTACTCTAGTACCTCGCAGATCAGAAGCCCGAGTCTGGGTTAGCGCCCAAAACGGGGGCGATGGAGCGCTACCGCTTGATGGAGTGGTTGAACTTCGTGTCCTCGGAGATCCACAAGCAGTTCGGCCCACTTTTCAATCCCAAGATCACGGTGGAATGGAAAGCAAATCAGTTAGACCTGCTGGGTCGGCGGTTCGACTATCTGTGTCCTTCCGGTAAGCCTGCATGAATTCCGCTGAGGTTCTTGATATCGTCAGTTGCCGCTTTAGGAGTGCAGGAAGGACAGCTGATGGTAGCCGCAAAGATACGGGCGGGTACACCCGCACAT
>JBOIEG010000251.1:0-1688 GCA_050740915.1 Gammaproteobacteria bacterium
TGCCCACAGCCCAACAGATTTTTTGATACCCAAAATTTCGGACCTATAGAACGTAACTTTATTCCAAGTAATGAATCAGATGCATAAATACGCCTCAGATCAGTACCCACAAATTCTGCGGAGGAGGCATAATTGACAGCGAGTTACGGATATTATTTTGCACATGACGGATAACATCGAACACCTTATCCTGGAACACCTCAACGCCATTCGCATCGACATAAGCAGTCTCAAGGCCGATATGAGAAAGGTGAAAATGCGCTTACTATCCCTTGAAAGCTATCAGGCCGCGATGCACACGGACAGTGTTCATCACAGCGCGCGAATGGAGGAGCTTGAGCAACGTCTGGAACGGGTGGAGCGACGGCTCGATCTACGCGAAAACAATACGCCATCGCCATAAACACGCTCGCTGCCACTACGGAAAACGAATCTAAGGGGCCACACCTTGTCCAGGATGGGTGTTGTCGCTCAGGTTATCTCACCGGCAATTAACCGATGTATTTTGTGACGAGATGACAGAGGTCTCCCACATTGTTCGCTCCGGTGGGACAGTGTTAGATGATGGACGAATGCGAGTGGAGGATGAGCGGGACGTAGAACAGGCGGTAGAGGCCGGGGTGCAGGGCGGAGGCGACTTTACGGCAGATGGTGGTTTTGCCGGAGCCGACTTCGCCGGTGACCAGCCCGATCCCGCGCAGTTCCAGGAGGTGTGTAAGGCGCGCCTGGGCTTCGCTCAAGGCGCTGGAGGCGAACAGCGCGTCGGGGTTGCGTTCCGTCTCGAACGGGAAGCGGGTGAAGCCTGTCCTGAGCCTGTCGAAGGGGCGAAGTGCTTGCGGTACATCAGCGGGGCTCCGGGTCGGGGTTGGGGTGGTTGAGGTTTCGCAGCCGCGAGGCCAGAGGGCGGCTCGGGCGCGGTGGTATCGGGAGCGAGCGTCCCGGAGGGGCGGTGGCGTTTGACGAAGCAGTTGACGTAGGCGTCGAGGGGTTTCACGCCCTCAATGTATCGCCCCTCATGCTAGACCTGCACCGGGCGCCCTTTTGCGCCGGGTTCAAAGCGTGAGAGGCAACACATTACCGGTGCGTTAACCCAAAAGCGCTCGAATAGTCGGCTTGTAACTGTACTGTTACCGAGCTGCCACAGGCTTGTATTGCGCTTCGTCTAATATAGATTCATCACTGAACTAAGAGCTTAGGCCAGCTCATTGCAATGCAAATCGCGGACATGCTCTTTTTGGACACCGATGGTCTACCCAAGCCTGCTCGGGTCACCGCGCTCCCAAAACACGAGGACATTCACGATCTAGGACGACTGCTATCCGATCAAGAATTACCGAACCACTTATGTAAGGTGTGGTACGGAATCACCGATGTGGAAACCCTTGACCACTTTTTTGCCTCGGACATCTATTGGGGGGAAGTTGATGTCCTAAGTTTGTCAGCCACACGGGGATCGCTCACGCCATCGAGTGGCCTTAAGCCAACGCGTAGAGAGGAGCATTGTAGCCTGCGCGATCTACTGTGGTGTTTCGAGCAACAGGGACGCGGGATCAGGCTCGATATAAAAAAGGCTCCTCAGCAAAATTTGTGGGTAGTTTTCTACTTGATAGACCCCATGGAGTTAAGGGCGTCTGAGGAAAACAACGATTCTGACGCAAGTCCTACAGGCTCTGGCTGTGGATATATGG
>JBOIEG010000252.1:0-1768 GCA_050740915.1 Gammaproteobacteria bacterium
GGACATCATCAAGAAGATCGAGCGGGCGCGGGTCAAGATGGAGCAGATCAAGCCCAGATCCACCCTGCCCCGAGGGAAAAAGAAGGCGGCTTAACTGTAAAGTTATTTAAGGGACACTACACTAGCACCTCCTGGCCGGAGATGTCAGGCAGAGCGAGGTCCAGAATCAATACGCCGACCCTTTCCGCCGCCAGGGCGTTCAAGGCTTCGCGACCCCTCTCTACGGTAAGAACATTGGATATCCCCCCTTTTCGCAACACAGCGCTGGCGGCGCGGCACAACGCCGGATCATCGTCGACGATCATCACAGGAATACCTGTCGCTGCTGCGGCGCTCACGCCAGGCGCTACATCAATCTGCTTTGGCTCTGCATTCATGATCAAGTCACCGTTACCTTACACCCTTAGCCGTGAGCTTGAGAACTGTACTTTTATCCTCCTTCGCGACAACGTTGCAACAGACTCTAATGCACATCCTTGCTATACGCCGACCCCTTTCTGGAGGACAAAGGAAACCTCACCACCGCCAGCGCACCGCCCTGCGGATGCGAGTGAAGGCTGAGCGTCCCGTGTAATTCATGCACTAGGCTTTGGGTGATGCAAAGGCCAAGGCCAGCACCGCCCGTGTCCTCTTTGGTGGTGAAAAACGGCTCAAATACATGCGCGCTGATATGGGAGGGGATGCCATGCCCTTCATCGCGCACTGCCAACTCCACACAACGCCCCTCGTTTTGTACCCGAGTGGTGATCTCTAGGCTCGCACCGGGGTCCTGCAACGCATCCAAGGAATTGTTAAGCAGGTTGATCACGATGCGCTCTACCTTTTTCAGATCTCCGCTCAGAAACGGGATCTGCCTCCCGAGCCTGAGCTTCAGCGCCCCGTTAAGCGTGGCGGTGCGATAGCGCAGCACCCGCAAGGCCTGAGTGACCGCATCGTTGATGTGAAAGCGCTCCCCATTCGCCGTTGCGTCCCTCCCCAGGTCATTCACGAAACGATGGATGAGCTCGGCATCGCGGCGAATATCATCGATCAGCGAGGGGATCACCTCTCGCATCTCGGTATAGGGCAATCCGCCCAGCAGAAACTCCCCGTATTCCCGGTGATCCTCGGCCAGGATGTGGGAGGCATCCGCCCAGGCATCCGCTAACACATGGGCGCTCATCAACAGCGATTGGGTGGGACTCTTGATATCGTGGGTGATGCTCAGTAGGCGCTGTTCCAGCTCCGTGCCCTTTCGCCCATTCGCTCCATCCGTGCGCCCTCCTCGCCTCCCAGCGCCTTGCACTGTTCCCACTTACCCGCCAGGGAGTACCTCCCTCATCCAGCAACACCACAGCTTGCTGGCATACGGAGACCGTGGCGTGAGTGTTCACCCGGTGTTGGAGCATGCTCTGAGCCTCACCGAGCAGAACCGCCTGCAACCAGGATTCAAACCTGGCCCGATCCTCGGGGTGAACGCCCTCAATCAGCCTTTCATAGCTCGCCTGGGTAGCATCAGGTTCCATACTCAAGAGCTGAAACATCGCCTCCGACCAATACATCTCCTGGGTCGTTAGATCCCATGTCCAATCACCAGCGCGGGGGGTTATCGGCCTACGCTCGCTCCATGCCGAAGGGTCCTTGGAATCGTTTTCCACGGTCAAAAAAGAAGCCTCCTCCGCAGAATTTGTGGGTACTGATCTGAGGCGTATTTATGCATCTGATTCATTACTTGGAATAAAGTTACGTTCTATAGGTCCGAAATTTTGGGTATCAAAAAATCTGTTGG
>JBOIEG010000253.1:0-1052 GCA_050740915.1 Gammaproteobacteria bacterium
GTTTCGTTCGTCGCTCCCTCGACTCCTCCACAGACGCAACACTCGATACGGGTGGGTGGCTAGCCCTTACCCGACAGGGACTCTCACCCTGCAAGATGCGCCGAGCTTTTCCCAGCGCGATAACGTCTGAGAGACGTGCAGAAGTCGCTAAAGGTCAAAATCCTTTTTGCAATAATCTTTGGGTGTGTGGACTCAAGGGTACCGCCAGAACTCGTTTTTGACCAAGGACTAGGGGATTTGTTTGTTATCAGAACAGCCGGTCAAGCCTTAGACGATGCAGTTCTTGGTAGCATTCAATTCGGAGTAGAAGAACTCAATATACCACGAGTAATGGTATTAGGACATGAAAAATGTGGAGCAGTAGCCGCTACGATTCAAGTCGTCGAAAAAAATGCAGTCGCTCATGGCCAAATCAACACCTTAGTCGAAATTATAAAGCCGGCTGTAGAGACAGCGATGGGAAAGCAGGGTGATCTACTTGAAAATTCAGTTAGAGCAAATATCCAACTTACCGTCGACAAATTAAAGACCTCGCCATTCCTATCTAATTACTCAGACCAAGGCAAAATCAAGATTGTAGGGGCGCGTTTTGACCTAAATAGGGGAGCAGTAAATATTATTGTCCACTGATACGAGCTAATAGCAAAAGGGATATCGAATTTTATGGCTCCTCAGCAAAATTTGTGGGTAGTTTTCTACTTGATAGACCCCATGGAGTTAAGGGCGTTTGAGGAAAACAACGATTCTGACGCAAGTCCTACAGGCTCTGGCTGTGGATATATGGACAACTTCCCTGTTGCCCACAGCCCAACAGATTTTTTGATACCCAAAATTTCGGACCTATAGAACGTAACTTTATTCCAAGTAATGAATCAGATGCATAAATACGCCTCAGATCAGTACCCCCAAATTCTGCGGAGGAGGCATATATCGATAACACGATTTGTCAGGCGAAGTGCGCATGGCAGACGAGACCATCACGCGGCAGGTGAGCGAGCGATACGCCAGAGCGCTGGCGACCGGGCAGCAGATGTGCTGCCCGAGCAGCTACC
>JBOIEG010000254.1:0-3391 GCA_050740915.1 Gammaproteobacteria bacterium
CCAGACCTCAATCCCATCGAACGGGTCTGGAAGCTTGCGCGCCGTTTGGGCCACCCACAATCGGCACTTCCCAACCCTCGACGACATCATGAATGCCGTGTCCGAGCGCTTCAGACTCTGGGCAAGGCCTAATAAACAATTGGCACGACTATGCGCCATTATTTAAGTCGCTATGTATAGTAAGCTGTTGCGCAACACCTGGCAATCACCCGCTACGCTAAAGACAGAACGGAAGTGGCGCGCTTGCTCGTAGGGCTCCATACCGCTCGGCGCAGTGACTTGGCGCGATACGAAACCAGTGGCCTCACAAGTTTCAAACAAGGCCTAGGAATACTCGACTGTGGCTTGCGTTATTTTGGCTTCCTCATCTGCACAAAGCACCAGCGCCTCACCCTGCTCGGGGTGCGGCGTCAGGAAAATGATACTTAGAACAAGCCAGCGGGCATTTTCAAAGAAAGCCTTGCGAACACCAATGCTCGCGCGCGCATTGTCTCGCATGCCCTTGATGACCAGCCGCTGGGTTTGCACGGCTCGCCAGACCGTGCGGGCGGAGCGGTCTGGCCGAAACACGCGCGAATAACGAGAGCGAAGCAGCTCCTCCGGCGGGTATATCTCGTCCAAGGACCAGAGCGATTGGCGATTTGCCAGCACCCGAGCACAGAAGTCACAGTCGGTCTGTTGCGCAAGACAGGCGCAGGCCGTGGTCGCTTCCTCCAAGGTAAAGTTGGCTGCGTCTAGGATGGCGTTTTGGCATCCTGCTTGTAGTGATAAGTGATGCCAGACAGTCTGAGTTGGTTTGCAATGATCTCTTGCTGGTCGTCTAGTGCCACGAAGTCCCTGAGTCCAATCTGGTTCTGAAAGTTGGTGCTACGTGTGATGCGCTCTGCGAACTCTCTGTCGTCGTCGCATCTTTCCAGCGAGATAATCTTGAGGAAGACGAAGCCTTGCGGTGGTACGTCGGTAACAATCGACTGCGCCACAGCCCCAAGGGTCTGAGCACCGTTGACGATCGAAAACCCACACCCCTTGATTCGCTTCTGTTCAGCGTTGGCGCGGTCTAGGTCGGCCCAGCCGTCGAGCTTGTCGGCTTCATCCTCAAAGAAGCGGGCGTTACGCTCGGCGATGCCTCGCTGGATGGGCAGCCTGGCGCTGCGCGGTTAAGGATTGGATCTGGTGTGAGACTCCACCCTCATCACTCCCTTCTCCCTGACCGAAAGGGGAACTCGTGGCGGGCAAGGTCAGCAGGCGTGCCGCGACTTCTTCGTCCAGCAGCTTGCCATCGTCGGTCGCGGCTGCGATGATCAGGTGATCCTCCGCTTGGTCCAGGGACTCGACACTGAAGAGCGACAGGGTGAGCCACCCGGCCTTGCCGATGAACGGCTCTAGCAGCGTGACCTTACCGTCGTGTTGTCCATAGTCGAAATACATATTTGCGGGCGGAAGATTGCGCCCTTTTGCTCGCGCCACCAGCGCCTCAGCGAGAGGATGGTTCAGGCGGTAGAGGTGCGCTTCGCTGGTCCGGCGTGGTAACTCATACAAGCCCAAGGGAATGGCGTCCTCTTTATCTGGAAAGGGCTGCACCTTCAGCCGGAATGTGGCATTGCTCAAGAACTCGGCATGGCTGTTCAGTTCGTGCCGCGTCAGTTGGGTCAGCCGGCGCTCGTAGCGGTTGAGGTAGGCCTTGGAATCCTCGTCACGTACCCTGAGCTTTTCGCGCACTTCATCGTCGAAATTCTCCAGCAGCTGCTGGCGTGTGCGCATCATGGATTCGTTGATCTCCAAGCTCAGTTCGAGCTGGAACTGGTCGAAAGCGCCCCGGATTTTGTCGGGCTTGCGGCAGCGCTGGTAGATGTCGTTAATGCGCTTCTCAAAGTCCACGCCGGATTCAATGGCGCCCAGGACTTCATCGCTGGCGCCGAAGACGCCTTCGAATAGCTGGAATTTCTCCGAGAGGAGCTGGAACACGCGCTGATCAGCTTCGTTCTTTCGATTGAGGAAGTTCACCACTACGACGTCGTGCTTCTGGCCATAGCGGTGACAACGGCCGATGCGCTGTTCGATACGCTGCGGGTTCCACGGGAGGTCGTAGTTCACCACGAGCGAGCAGAACTGGAGGTTGATGCCCTCCGCGCCTGCCTCCGTAGCGATCATGATCTGCCCGTGCCCCCGGAAATAGTCCACCAGCGCGGAGCGCATGTCGGCCGTGCGCGATCCGCTGACGCGGTCGGTGCCTTGATGACGCTCCAGCCAGGCGGTGTAGATTTGTTTAGACCGATCATCTGTGTTCGAGCCGTTGAAGAGGACGATGCCGTCCTTCCAGGGGCTGTCCGCCAATACTCGAACCAGATAATTCTGTGTGCGGCGGGACTCGGTGAAGATGATGGCCTTCTGCTCAGCTTTGAGCTCCGCGGCCTTGTTCATGGCGATACGGAGGGCTTTAAGCAGAGCCTTGCCCTTGGCGTTGTGATCTATGGATGTGGCGAGGCGGGCAAATTCGTCGAGATCGGCGATCTCGGCCTCGATCGCTTTGCGATCCTCGTCCGACAGCAATTCCGGCGGTTGATCGTCGCCCCGCTCCTCCGCAGTTTCTTTCAGCGCCTCGTAGTCCCGATTGAGCTCGTCTTCCAGCGGTTCCGGCGCGTTCTGCTTGCGGAGCTTGGCTTTGAGCCGGTTCGAAATTGAGGTGAGCGCACCGGCAATGGCGAAGGAAGACGATGCGAGCAACTTGCGCAGGACCAGGGTCATCAGCGAACGCTGGCCGGATGGAAGCGCTTGCAGGTTCGGACGCCGCAAGTATTCGGAGACCAGTTCGTAGAGGCGGTCTTCGTCCTCTTCAGGAGTGAATTCTTCCACCAGCGGCAACCGGCGGGTGTACGAAATGTAGGCGGTTACTTGGCGGCGTAGGGTGCGGTGGCAGACGGGCCGCAGGCGGGCCTTTAAGGCATGAAAGACCTGCTCCTGGGACAGGTTGGCGAATTGTTCGCGAAAGCTTTTGAGATCGCCGAATGCGTGCTCGTCAATGATGCTGACGAGGCCGAACAGTTCCAGCAGCGAATTCTGGAGCGGGGTTGCCGTCAGCAGCAGCTTGTGCCGCTCTTTCAACGCCGACTTGAGTGTATTGGCAATGACGTTGGACGGTTTGTAGACGTTGCGCAGCCGATGCGCTTCGTCAATGACGACCAAGTCCCACGAGGTAGTGGCAATATCCGTCGCCTTGGCGCGTGCGAAGTGGTAGGAACAGATGACGATGGTGTCTTTGATTTCAGCCTCCTCCGCAGAATTTGTGGGTACTGATCTGAGGCGTATTTATGCATCTGATTCATTACTTGGAATAAAGTTACGTTCTATAGGTCCGAAATTTTGGGTATCAAAAAATCTGTTGGGCTGTGGG
>JBOIEG010000255.1:0-1301 GCA_050740915.1 Gammaproteobacteria bacterium
AAATAAAGCCCTGGATGCTTCGTCTGCCATGAGGGATACCGTTGCTTCAGTTGTGTTCCCGCTATTTTACCAGCTCCCTTCTCATCATTCCCCTGTCCCAGGAGGTTTTTTCACAGCCTCTCAGTCCTCGCGATCGGCAGAAAGGATTTCTAGCGCGATAGTGGGCGAGCTTACTTTGATGCGCCCAGGAAGACGAAGCTTCTTGGGGCGAGAGCTGAGGGGCGGACGCACGATCCCCTGATTAACGAGGGAGCGCAACGCCTCCTCTTCGTTGACCGCGGGGACGGGCGTTAGGATGGCGACCGGCTCCCCGCGATCGGTAATGAATACCGACTCCCCACGCCGAACATCGGCAAGATAGGCGGAGAGCGAATTCTTGGCTTCGGAAATGGACGCTCTTTTCATCTGGCTATTATAGCCAGATCGCCGCGTTTCTCTCAAGTATTCTGGATAACTATCTTCGGGAACAGCCCAGTCGTGCCCTCGGGAACTTTTCCTATTGCCAAAAGTAGCTTAACACAGCCATAGTGGGGAAAAGACGCGGGAGGGTTGCCTTGCAAAGCGCTTTGTTTCCTCGTACTTCAACGATCTTAATCGTCGCTTTTATCCAGACTCTGGCGACGCCAACCTGGGCAGAAGGGGTGCAGGTTCTCGATCCGGTGGAGGTCATCGGGGTGACGCCGGTGCACGGCGTTGGCTTGCCCGAAGCGAAAATTCCTTATGCCGGACAATCGGCATCGGGCGCCGACCTCGAGCGGTTTCAGAGCGTAGACCTCACCGATTTTATCAACCGTCGCCTGGGCAGCGTGAACCTGAATGCGGCCCAGAACAATCCCTTGCAGCCCGATGTGCAGTACCGCGGCTTTACCGCCTCGCCTCTGCTGGGCTTGCCGCAGGGGCTTGCGGTGTATCAGAATGGGGTGCGGATCCAGGAACCCTTTGGCGATACCGTGAACTGGGAATTGATCCCCGAATCTGCCATCGCCAGCATCAATCTTATCGGAGGGGCCAATCCCTTGTTTGGTCTCAATACCCTCGGGGCGCTTTGTCGATCCGAACCAAGACCGGATTCACCCACCCAGGGCACCAGGCGGAAACCTGCGGGGGCTCTTTCGGGAGAGTCGTCGCGCAAGCCGAAAGCGGATGGAATAACGGCCGCTTAGGCATCACGTCAAAATAAGTTGATTTATTTTTAGAGTCATGCTTTAAGGTGGTTGTGCAAGATGCAGGCGAATGGAACTATGCCATCTTGCCAACACGGAAGAGAAAATAGTTAAGTTATTTTGACGCGCATTCTTAGT
>JBOIEG010000256.1:0-4945 GCA_050740915.1 Gammaproteobacteria bacterium
ACCCACAGCCCAACAGATTTTTTGATACCCAAAATTTCGGACCTATAGAACGTAACTTTATTCCAAGTAATGAATCAGATGCATAAATACGCCTCAGATCAGTACCCACAAATTCTGCGGAGGAGGCGTTTTTTTCTTTGATCCTGTGGCCCCTTGTTAAGCACACTTTGTAGGTTGGCTTCAACCAAACGCAGCCAGCGCTGTGCCCAAGCGAACTCTGCCCCAAGGATAGCCAGACCGATCGGGATCACGATAAAAGCAGGGCCGGGGAGCACGATCATCGCGATACCGAGCAGCACGACCGTTGCTCCACCGACTCCTACCACGATTCGGCGTGCTAAGCGCGCTAAGCTGTAAAACATTAAGTAGTAGTTTGTGTTTAGGCTAGGGGCCTCGGCTAAGCCGAGAGTCCTGCAGCGCTCAGTATGGCCTGCTGGGTGGCAAAGAGAAATCCGGCAAAGGCTGGAGTTGAAGATAGGGCAAGAGGACGAGAGCATTCTCCCCCGCACGGTAGGGCTATGCCTACCACTTTAGACAGAGCACCACAGAGCATCAAGGATCTCATACCAAGTTGCATTCAAAGCGCCCGTGGCGGCGTTCGCCTCGGCGCCCAGTTCCTGCATGCCGCCCCACCGCTCGAAGTGTGGATCCAGCCAAAGCTGAACTGCCGGCTCTATTACAGCGAAAGCGTGATCGAGTCGGCGAGCATGTCTGAGTCATCGCGTGGCGTCCAGCGGCGCTATATGCGGCAACGCGTCAAGTTGAAGTTGCTCGGGGCCGCAATGCAATGAAGCTTGGATAGACGGAAAAGCATACCCCTCTGTTCCGTATCACTGTGTTGACGTTTTGCATTGGCAATTCAATTACCATGCACTGCTCGACAAGGTTGGTCGGCGTGATCGGTTTGAGATCTTCGTCTGAGTTTTTGCGGCGGAGACTAATCTGCGACATGTCACATCTCCTTAACATGGGCTCAAAAGCGAACGGCTCTTCCCCTGTAAAGACGGCGGCGCCGCCGAGACGGGCGGCTCGAAGGTACGTATGGGGCTAATCACACTCAGTCGCCTGCAAGGCGGCGGCGCCGAGACCGGGGGCTTTTAGGCTGCTGCCCGTTTTATGCGTCCGGTTTGAGCGTTTCGGTTTCCCCGCCATCGTGATTTGTCGTCCGCCTAAGGGACTCTGAAGTCCTTCGATACAACTGACCAAAGGTCCTTGGCCGCGTCTACGGTGCCCGTAACCATGACTTTCGAATACTCGATTAAGTGCGCTGACAACTGCCTGGCGATGTCGGCCTGCGCAGCGAAAAATCGGCGGGTTTTTGCGCGCCATTCTCATTCCAAAGGGCGAACTGGCGTTGGCCGCAGTCGGCACACACACCCAGCAGCTTATTCTGCTGCTCCGTAAACCGATCCCAGACATGCCAGTTGGACTCCGTCAGGCGTTTCATCACATCGACACTGGTTGCATAAGGGTCATTGAACGGTGCTTGCATCGTGCTCCTCCGTAAATGTCTTACTATGAACCCCTCGACGGAGGACCCCGAGATCTTGGAGCACCGCTGCGCGCAGCTCCTCGATGGCCTTGATCTCACCCAAGACCCTCAGCGCATGCTCGCGCTCCTTTGCATAAAGGTCATTGGACTGTGCTTGCATTGTGCTCCTCCGTACGTGTCTTTGTATGAACCCCTCGATAGTCGAGGGTCGGTTCAGTTTGAAAAGGCCGCGCCCAGTGGCGCGGCCTTGTAGGCGTGCTAACGCTACAGCCTCGGTTGGGACTGTAGGTCGACATCACCTGATTCGGACTTATGCACCCACTTATACCCGAAGTATCCTGCCGCCGCTAAGATGGCGAGCATTAGAAGCATCCTAAAGGGCGATTCAGCCGCTCCCAAAATATATCCAAAAAACGGTTCCATAGTTCATCTCCTATAACATTGCAATCGGGAGTGGTTACCCCCGCTTGCCAGGACAGCGCGATGCCAGGAAGGATCGAAGGGCATCTGTTTCAACAAATGTTTACTTCCCACCCTCCTGTCTTGACAGCGCTGAAACTACTTCTTCATGGACGACCTCAAAATGATGTAGCCCATAACACCACACGCAATCAGCACGACTGGAGCAAAATATACTGGTTCCATTGCTACCTTCCTCTTCATTTCGTCTAAACATCTGTTAATCACGGTTGCCCATTTGTGCAACCTCCTAATGATGGGTTCCGACGCGGGTCACCCTATGACCGCAGTTAGCATCGGTCCCTCATTACGATAGACAGTATGGCCTTATGAGTAGCCCGAGGATATCCGGTGAAAGTGGGATCTGAAAACAAGGCTAAAGCAAGAGAGCGATCCCCCTCTTGCGGTAGAGTCACAGCTACCACTTTAGAGAGAGGTACAAACGCTCTTTCAGCAGGGGGCCGGTCGGCAACTAAAGCGTGATCAACCCACGTCGTGCGGCCACGGCTAGGGCCTCCGTCCGGCTCGTGGCATCGAGTTTCTCGAGAAGGTTCTTGACGTGCGTCTTGACGGTGCCCTCGGTGATACCCAAGGCCCGGGCGATGAGCTTGTTGCTCAGGCCCTGGCCCACTAAGGCAAGGATCTCAAGCTCCCGGGGGGTGAGCTCTTCCTCACGGAGACGGCTGGCTAATTTTGAAGCGACTCCGGGCGAGACGACGGTCTTGCCTGCATAGACAGCTCGGATGCAGTTTAGCAATTCCTCGCGGTGGGTGTCCTTGAGAAGATAGGCCTTGGCGCCCCCTCGCATTCCGCGGTAGACATCCTCATCGCTATCGTAGGTCGTCAGTATGATAATCAGGGCCTTTTGGTCTTCTCTACGAATCGCTTCGATGGCCTCTACGCCGGACATCTCGGGCATGCGCAGATCCATCAAGGTGATATCCGGACGGTGTTCTTGCCACTGTTTAAGCGCCTCCTGTCCGTTGCTGGCTTCACCGACCACGGCCATATCACTCTGTCGGTTCACGATCGCGACTAGACCCTCCCGCACGACAACGTGATCGTCGGCTATCAAGATCCGAATCGTCCGCAATGCGGATCCCGCCTCGGGCACGCCCGGTGCGTCAGAGGATGAACTATTCATCGTGCATCATATTGCGCCGATCCCAGCGCGATCCTAATCTCGGAGCCTTTGCCGGGCGAGCTCGCTATGGTCAAATCGCCACCGATTCGTTCGGCCCTTTCTCTCATACCGATCAACCCGAACCCGTCGTACGGGAGTGTAGGGTCGAATCCCGTTCCATCATCGAGGATCTGTAGCTGTGTCCCGTGCGGTTCGAATATGAGCTTGACCTCGAATCTGCTCGCGTTGGCGTGTTTGATGGTATTGGTTAGGGACTCCTGTACGATGCGGATGACCTCATCTTCGCACTCCCCCGCAAGCGGTCTCGGTTGGCCTACCACGCTGACCTTGGGCTCTATGCGAGTATCGCGAGTCATTTTCCGGACCATGGTATCGAGCGCTGCGGGCAGGGCCTGCGCTTCGAGAACCTTGGGACGCACTGCCCGCACCGAGCGGCGCGCTTCGGCGAGGGCGCTGCGCGCAAGCTCGCTTGCCCGTGAAATATGCGTTTTCACGGGCGCTGCGTCGCCGCTGCCCAAGGCATCCTCGGCAGCCTGCAATTGCAAGATCACGCCGGTGAAACCTTGCGCCAGGGTATCATGGATGTCGCGCGCGAGCCGGTTGCGTTCGGCCAGGACGGCCGACTCGCTTGCTTGTTCGCTCAGCCTGGCCATCTGGATGGCGAGCGTGGCCTGTTGACCGAGTGCTTCGGCGAAGCCGAGCGTGCTATCCGGGTCCGCCAGCCGCCTCTCGTCGCTACGAACCGTCATCCAGGCAATCGCCCGCTCGCCGACCACCATGGACACGCTTAACAGGCTTTTTGCGCCGATAGTTTGGAGATACTTCGACATGGCCGGCGGGACTGCAGGGCCGCCCTCGCTGTAGAAATGGGCTCTGCTCCCCTCGTCGTGGTCTAATGACATCGGGCTTTCCTCGAAGGAGATAGACTTGCGCGCCGCAGGATGAGCGGACTCAGCGGCGCTAAGGATCCGACCATCGACACATTCAAGATGCAGGCGCAGGACACGTGCATCGTAGTCCGGAAACCACAAAGCACCGCCCGTTCCCTCCAGCTCCTCAACCATCGCCTTCAGGGCATGCCCCCAAAACGTTTCTAGATCCGGTTCCGCAGCGAGAAACACTAAAGACTTGGCGAGCGCCTCCGTTTGGCCGCGCGCCAGTCGTTCTGCGCGCTTGCGCTGAACGATTTCTGAACTGAGCGCGAGATTCAGTTCCGCTAATTCTGTCGTCCGCCTCCGGAGCGCCATTTCCGCCCCCCGGTGCTCGCTCGTTACCGCGGCAAGCGTCATTCCCGTCACTGACAGTACGCCTAAGAAACTCAGCAGCTCTAGGAGACTCTCAATGTCGCCCTTTGCCGCCGCCGGCCAAAAACCGCTCCCCCAATCCCAGATCGTGATCGTCGTCGCAGCGAAAACGGTCAGCGCGCTCCCGCGCGGCCCGAGCCGCAGCGCGGCCCAAGCGACGAATGGAAAGAACAGGTATTCGGGCGGGTAGCTGAGCGGGGGAAGCACCCAGCCACCGAAAATAAGCATGCTTAAAATGATCAGCAGCGTGAGCAGACAGGCGGCCTCCATGACCTCTGCTAAGGTCCAGTCGTCGCGCCATTGACAGCTCCAGGTCAGGAGCAGTGGCGCGACCAACAGCATCCCCATGCCATCAGCCAGCCACCACGTCCACCAGGTCGGGACGGCGGTGGAGCGGTCCACTACCTGGCCCCACCATAGACTAGGAGCCTGTCGGACTTAAGGCGGAACTTTTGATGTGCAAACCGATCGGATCGGCAATGGATTCAATGAGCGAACGTGCATGAGCCACTTCCGTCAATGCGATCGTGACACACCCTACCTGCT
>JBOIEG010000257.1:0-2207 GCA_050740915.1 Gammaproteobacteria bacterium
CCACAGCCCAACAGATTTTTTGATACCCAAAATTTCGGACCTATAGAACGTAACTTTATTCCAAGTAATGAATCAGATGCATAAATACGCCTCAGATCAGTACCCACAAATTCTGCGGAGGAGGCGCAAATTTTTTGGAGGTTCCTATAAGCTTAAACGCACGAGCGGCACGTGGCACGTCAGAGCGGGCGTGCTACTCGCGGTCTAGGGCATCACGGAGGGCTTCAAGGGCCTTGCTGACAGAGCGCGCGGCAGTCTTTTGGGAGACACCGAGCCGCCGGGCGATTTGATCGAGGCTGAGACCATCGACTCACCCGAGCACCAGGGCGTCTCGATAGATCGGCGGGAGCGCCACGAGGACTACTCGGACCCGTTCGAGCTGACGCGCAGCGTCGGCGCCGGCCTCGGGACTTGCGGCCGGCGAGGGCAATGCGTCGAGGTCGACGGCAGGGTCGCGACCGCGGCTGCGAACGGCGTTTCGGCGTTGCCGATCGACAGCGAGGTTCGCGGCCATTTTCCACAGAAAGGCACGCGGGTAGGCGAGGTCCTGCGGCGTTGCCTGCTGGGCGAGGCGCAAATACGCCTCCTGTACGAGGTCGTCGGCCTCGTGCTCGGGCGGCCGCCAGCGAGCGAACGCGCGCAGATCCATGGCATGACGCTGAAAGATATCGGTCAGGAATTCTGTTTTGCTTCCAGGCATGATCGGTGCCGCCGCGGTGCCGCCGTGATCCTAAGATACGAGCGGCGTCTGCACACGTGACTAAATGTCGCAAATCGAACCGGGACGCGTAACCCCGGGCGGCCTGCAATGCAGCGACTGCACGCAGGCAGCCCAGGGCAAAACGAACGCTCGAAACGCCCGATATCGATCTATAACGGCAGGACCGTCGCCACTGCTGGGCGATCCCCTCCGAGCCCTAGAGGCAGGCGCACCAAGCGCACCCGGTGTCCGCTGCCATCCGTCCATGCGACCAAGATTTGCTCGCCGACGCGTTGCAGCAGTGGAATTTCGCTCGGGTACTCGGAAAATACCCCCACAGGAACTAGGGTCTGCGCCAAAACGCCCTGGGCCTCGGACACCCTCGCAAGGCGTAGGTCCTGCTCCGGCCCATCGCTTCAGCGGGTCCGCCAGCTCACCAGCGCCACACCGTCTTTAAGCAGCAGCACGTCCACGAAACCGGCCGCGGCCTCCCCTTCCACCGTGATGGGGGAGCCGGAGCGTTTGCCGCCGTCTTTAGAAAATGCCACCTTGACCGCTGGCTGGTTTTTAGCCCCGGTGAACCAGGCCACGGCTACGCGCGATCCCTTAGCGTCCACGGCGGGCCCGTTACCTGGACAGCCCTCGATCACCCAACCGTCGGCGTGCACGTTCACAGGCGCGCCTACGCCAGCTCCCGACCAGCGTACCAGAGCGATATCACGCACCTCACCCGCTTGATGGTCACGATAGACCGTGAGGAGCTCCTTATCCACAGCAACCGAATGCGGCATACAGCAGGAGCAAATATCTTTATCCAAGGCGGCCTCGGGTCCCAGCCGTCCGTGTGCATCCAAGCGGGTCGCCATCAGCATCTGTGTGCCGCTCCAGCTTTCCTTGCTCTTGTTCGGCACTTCCGGGTGATGGATGATCTGGCGCCCGTCCGACCACACCGCGCTCAGGGTGCCGTCGGTAAGCGCCGATAGAAAGAGATCGTAAGGATATGCCTTGGGGTGGCGAGAGGCTTTTTCCGGGGCGCTCCAACTGCCACCGCCATCGCCCGAGCGGGCAAGATAAATATCCACAGCATCGGGATCGGCAGACCCTTCGGCCGGCAGGATCCATCCCGCAGCCAAAATACCCCTGGCGAGCCCGATCACCGCAGGCTTGTCGGGCAGCCTTTTTGCCGTGATTACGGTCTGGGGAGCAGACCAGCGGCCGCTGTCCCAGGTGGCGAATTGCAACAGTTCTTCCTTATCTCCCTGCGGCTCCACCCAACTCAAAATCATGCGTCCGTCCGGCGCCACGCTCAAGTGATGCTGGCGGCTCTGCGTGGGGGCAGGCGTCGCCATGTTCTCGACCAAGGGATGAGCCATTGTCTCGACACTAAACCCTCCAGTTGCATAAATTCTGTTGTGTAGTGGCAGAAAATGGCGTCGATTAAGGGTTTCAAGGAGTTTTAAGCTTTTCGCTGGATATCACCGTGGGTGACGTCTAGAGATCCGACAAA
>JBOIEG010000258.1:0-4641 GCA_050740915.1 Gammaproteobacteria bacterium
CCCACAATCGGCACTTCCCAACCCTCGACGACATCATGAATGCCGTGTCCGAGCGCTTCAGACTCTGGGCAAGGCCAAATAAACAATTGGCACGACTATACGCCATTATTTAAGTCGCTATGTATAAACCCGAACGACGATCCGCCAGGGCCTGCCGAGATCCATGAATCCTTGTGGGGACCCTGGTGGTTGACGGAGTATTTCCCGCGTTGGGAGATTGATAATTCGGGAACGTATCCCGTGCGGAAATTCGCATGGTCAAGGACCGGCCCGCGAAACCCTGACGGCCTTACGCGTAATCGGAGGGTTTTGCTGCACACCAGCGTGGGAAATCTGCATTCGATAAGAGTGCCCGTGGAGTATCGGCCTACCAAGTTATACTAAGTTGCATTCATACAGATACTAATAATCCAATCGGTGGAGAGGTAGACCAGATGCGCTCCACCAAGGCTGTTCTCGCTCTGTTCTCCGCATTTATTTTCCGACCGGGATTTCCTAACCCGATGGCGGCCCTGAAGCGATGCCTCCCGCTCTTAATGGTAATCGCCGTCTGTGGAGCATGTACCACACCGGTCAAAGAAGCAACCGATGTACTTCCCCAGGGCGGACCGACTGCCTCGGCTTTTTTGCTTGTTGATCGCTGGCATGCCGGTGTCGTGATCAAAGTCTCCGATCTCCCAGGCGATCTCGTGCCCGAGCGTCGAGATTTTCCCGCGGCGCAGTATCTAGAGTTTGGCTGGGGAGATTGGGATTTTTATCAGGCGCCAAACTTCAACTCGGGATATGCGCTCAAAGCCCTATTGTTCCCAACTAAGAGCGTATTGCATGTAGTTGGCTTCAGCGGCCCCGTCGCCCATTACGCTCCGTACCGCGAGATCATCAAATTTGATCTGCCCCGGCACGATTTCGAGCGCGTGGTGGGTTATATCGACAAGAGTTTTGCGAGAACGGGCGGAGGCGCCGCCGCGCCACTCGGCCCAGGGCTTTACGGCGATAGCCGGTTTTACCCCGCGCGCGGAACATTTCATCTGTTCAACACCTGCAATACCTGGGCGGCCCGTGCCTTACAGGCGGCCGGCTATCCACTATCGTCTGCCATCACAGCGGATACGCTGGCAGCAGAGGCGCGGCGTTTCGGCGATGCGCTTCAATCCGGGCCGGCGAGCCGTTAAAGCAGGCGTGGAGCCGATAAGGTGGCACGGGGAACACCGATTGTCGTTGATGAACGTCGGTTGATAGGTTACTCGCCTTTTGCAAGAGGAACGAGATGGCATCTGAGAGCACGGCGTCGTCCCGAATAGCGAAGGTAACCGCGAGGCCTGGCCGTAAATCGCTCGCGGAGAGCACTGCCCCATCGCAGCCCGAACGGGAACCGAAAACTCCGGAGTCAACGGCGAAAATGCGCGCAGCGGCGCCAACCCAGATCCGTCTGACCCGGTGGGCTTAGTAGAGCATGCCCATGCGACGATGACGCAGCTCACCGACCATGCGGACGCGGCCGCCAGTGAAGGCGCCGGCCACGCGCGAGCGGCGGCCGCAATCGCCAAAATCTTCGGCGAGGCGATCAGCCTGGGCTCGCATCGGCTCGAGTTGCGCGCCACGTTGCGATCGATCGTCCCCGTCGATCAGTTCGAGGTTGTCGGAGGCGGCGAGGTGGTCGCCTTGCTGTCGCTCGACGAAGGTGGAACCACTGGCCGCGCGGGCCGGGAGATCGAGGTCGAGCGCTCGGGCTGGTACCTGTTGCGGGCCTGGAACTCGGAGGCGACGCATCCCGTCCTCGACGTTCTCCCCTTCGCCACCACCAGCGCGATCGACGTCACGGTGGGAGGCCAGGCGCCGGACGATGCCGACTACTTCATCGCCTGGATCGAGGCGAGCGCGCACGGCAGGTACAAAACCGCTGAGGAGAAGGCCGCGATCCTCCGGGTTCTCGCCGACGCCCGCGCCGTGTTCCAAGAGCGGTTCCATCAGCCCGAGGATATCGGGCGTCTTGAGGTTCTGTACGATCTGCTCTGCCAGCCGGCGGAATTTATCTGGCGTATCCCCAGGATCCAGATTTTCCACATTGAACGACGCAATTGAGAGGGTAGCTGCTGTTGCGACCGTGGTTTCCGGTAGCAAGCCCCCCGGCAGGGCAGTCACGGGCACTGGGTTAGGAGTTTGAAATTGCCGAAGCTGTAATCCAGGATACCTTCGACGCGCCCGAACCTGTCGCCTATATTCACTTGGGGCAGAGGGGTGAGCGCGTCATCGAGAAAGATGCGCTCGGGATTGAAGTCATCCGCGGCAATCACGATCCCCCCGCGCGCGGTACGCGTCGTCGCATGGGTGCCTGAGTCACCGATGATCGGGATCTCTCCGAAGTTGCTGGTCGGTCCCACGGCGACCGCATCATTGACCTCAACACGCATCCCTTCCAGGCTCTTGTAGAAGTCGATACCGTCCGTGTCCGGATCGAAGGTCCCGCTTAGCTCCACACTCCCCACTGCATCATCTTCAATAACCTTGGCTGGTGGCACGCGTCCGCCCGTGGCAATCGCCACCAACACAGGTAACGCATTACCCGAACTGATCACTTCTACGGTAGGGCTTGAGATCTGGGTGGTCGTGAGATTATTTACTCCCCCCTCACCGCCCGGCCGGAACTCTGTTACGGTGCCACTGACCGCCACGCGATCGCCCACGTCCACCGAGGGAACGGAGGAGGTGAACACGAAGATCGCCGGTCCCCTCAAAGCTGTTGGCGCTACCATACCCACGAGATCCTGGATCCTGGGATCAGGCAGGCACGGGGTACCGCAGGTAAGCGCGGTTGAGCTGTTGACCAAGGCCACTTTGCCGCTTTTGGAGGCCAGGGAGAGGTGCCCCGTAACGTCCGGTGTGGGCAGGTCCAGACCTCCCCGGTTTCCCCTGGCGAGCTCGATGAGGAAGTGCTGTCCGGGCTGTAGGGTGCCGGCAAGCAGGGTCGTGTTCCAGGTGTTTCCCGTGGCGGAGGCATACTGGACTGTCCAGCCAGCGAGTGAAGCAGCTGTGCTGCCCCGGTTGAATAGCTCGACGAAGTCGTGTTTGAAGGGGGCCTGCAACCCTCCGCCCCCCCATAGACCTGGCTGATCACGACATCCGAGGCAGCCCATGCCGGATTTGTAACCGGACTAAACACGCCAGCGAGGCTCACGCCTAAGATAACCGCATGGCGGGCTGTATACCAGCCGCCACCTGCCCTTTTGGTGAGGTTTTCAGCCCAGTTGACCGTGATTCGCATAGATGTCCTTCCTTTTCCGAGAGTAGAAGAAAGCGGGGAAGCCAAGCGGTCTTTGTGTATTCGTCATTTTGTGAGGGGACGCGCGCGTTGGTGATCGGGCGCCGGCGGGTACGGTGGCTGCTTGGAGACAATGTAATACGAACCGCTGGCGGAGGTCGGCGTGGCGGCGAGTACCATCGGCAACATGAGTGTGATGCCGCGAAACGATTTTTTCTCCCCAGGCAGTTCCTTGTGTTTGCAGGCGAAGCCCTCGATCTTCTTTTCCCCGTCATCGCTCAGCACATCGACCTCGTCGGTCCCTGGGATCGCAAAAAGCGCTTCGGGTCGAAGCTTACCGAAGACCGCCCCTTTGACCCGCTCCGGTACGTGGACCGCACCGCCCAACCATGTGAAGAGCGCAAAATCAGAGCCAGCACCGCCTTCCGTTCCGTCGTCGAACGGCCCAGCTACAATCACATAACGACCGCCGATGAATTCGATACTTCGGATACCACGCCGACCAAGATCAAGCAGAATGGCATCGCCGAAGAGAGGCTTAGCTGATTTATCGATCACCTCGCGCGGATTCTCTATTGGCACGATGACAGTCTTGCCGCTGGGGCGTGGGTTGCGGAAGCCAATAAGCAGATGCCCGTCAGCTGTTGCAGCGAGTCCCTCGATGTTCAGGCCGACCGGGTCTTCAGGCGGCTTCTCGGACGCTGTGGCGAGAGCAAGCGGCTCGAAATTCGTTTCTGCAATGAGGTCTTGGAGGAGTGTATTGTAGGGCGGTGTGGTCAGTGTTTTCACGGTGGGTGTGGAGCCGGTCTCCAGCACGTCGGTGGCAAAGAAACGCCAGCGGGGTTCCTCTATATCGCCCTTCTTGTCGCGGCCATGTGAGGCAATTCAGTAGATGCGATTTCCGATCCGTGCCGCACCCTCGATATCTGCTTCCTTAATCTTCCCGTTCGATTTGCGGTTGCCGAGGAAGTCGCTGATGTCGACTGTTGCTACTGGAGTGGCATTGCCGCATCGATAAATCGCCAGGATGTCGTGCTCGTCTTCCGCCACGACAAAGTGGTTTGGCCCGAGCGCCACGGCAGCGAAGGCATCGCAAATACCACGGTAACGCAGATCTTGCGGTTGAGTGTCGGCAAGCGCCGCCGCCATGAGAAATGCTAGGCAGATTGCTGGAACGCGCATGACGTAAAGCATTTGGAAGTCCCCCTTTCGCTAGGAAAGCTTAATGCACAATCGGTTGCGCGTTAAAGTAAAAAGGCCTCCTCCGCAGAATTTGTGGGTACTGATCTGAGGCGTATTTATGCATCTGATTCATTACTTGGAATAAAGTTACGTTCTATAGGTCCGAAATTTTGGGTATCAAAAAATCTGTTGGGCTGTGG
>JBOIEG010000259.1:0-10631 GCA_050740915.1 Gammaproteobacteria bacterium
GGCATGTGCGGGTGTACCCGCCCGTATCTTTGCGGCTACCATCAGCTGTCCTTCCTGCACTCCTAAAGCGGCAACTGACGATATCAAGAACCTCAGCGGAATTCATGCCGGCTTACCGGAAGGACACAATTAATCGAAGTGCACTTGCGAAATAAGTCACTGCAATCGTGTCTTGAGCGGTTCATCCTTGCGGCGACCCTGGTAGGGTAGGAGGGCCTCGATGGAGACCACGAAGGACGACACCGTTACCAAGCTACTGACGCTCTGGAAGGCCGGGCAACCACAGGCCATCGGGCGGTTGGTGGAGGCGGTGTACGACGATCTGTTGCGGATCGCTCACCGGCAGATGCGAAGAGAGCGCCGCGGCCATACCCTGCAGACCGCGGCGCTGGTGCACGAGGCATATCTACGCTTCGTGGAGCTGCGCCGAATCGATTGGCGGGACCGTGGTCATTTCATCACCGTGGCAGCCGCGGTGATGCGCCAGGTGCTGATCGATCGGGCGCGTTCCGTCCAGGCACGAAAGCGCGGTGGTGAGGCCGTGCGGGTCACGCTCGATGAAGAGATGGCGGCACCGGAGGACGCGGTCGATGTCTTGGCCCTCGACAGGGCGCTGCGCCGTCTGGCCGATTGCGACGAGACCCTGAGCCACATCGTCGAGCTGCGCTATTTCGCCGGGCTGACGGTCGAAAAAACGGCCGAAGCTCTGCACCTCTCGCCGGCCACCATCAAACGCAAGTGGTGTTTGGCGCAAGCGTGGCTTTACCGGGAGCTGCACGAGGCGGTACCGTAGGCGTGCTGCAGGATCGGGTCGAAGAGGCCTTTGCGGGGCTCGTGGCGTGCCTACCCGAGGCGCGTAGGGTGCAGCTCGCGGCGTTACGCGCGGTAGATACCGATCTCTTCGCGGAAGTCGAATCGCTGCTCGCGGTAGCGACCAAGGCCAGGGGCTTTCTCTCGATCGCGCCGCTCCCGCCGTCCGAAGCATTCGAGCCGGAAACGCTGCTGGGACAACACCTCGGCCCTTACCAAATCGTCGGCGAGCTCGGTGACGGCGGCATGAGCACCGTGTTTCTGGGCGAGCGGGCCGACGGTCAATATCGCCAGCAGGTGGCGATCAAGCTCTTCCGATACCACCAGAGGGCAAAGTTGCTACGCAGTCGTTTCGACGTCGAGCGACACATCCTCGCTACGCTGGAGCACCCTCATATCGCCCGATTGCTGGATGGCGGCACTTGCGCCGACGGCTGGCCTTACCTGGTGATGGAGTATGTCAGAGGCGTTTCGATCGACACTTATTGTCGCACCCGCCGGTTGCCCCTCGCCGCTGTCCTAGAATTGTTTTGCACGGTGTGCCACGCGGTGCATACGCCCATCAAAACCTCGTCGTGCACCGCGACCTCAAGCCCGGCAATATCCTGGTGACGGAGGAGGGCGCCCCGAAACTGCTCGATTTCGGCATCGCCAAGCTCTTGGCCCCGCTGCCGATGGGGACCGAGGCGCCCGTCACCCTGGCGGGCCACGTGCTCATGACGCCCGAGTTTGCTGCACCCGAGCAGGTCGGCGATGGGCCGATCACCACCGCGACGGATGTCTACGCCCTGGGTGTCATCCTATATAACCTCGTGACCGGTACACTACCGTACGAGGTCGGAGACGATCTGGCCAGGATCATCCGCACGCTCCGGGAAACCGAAGCGCCACCACCGAGCAGCGTCGTCCAAGGGCCCTTGCGCGCGCAGCTCCGCGGTGATATCGACAACATCGTCCTGCGCGCGCTCCGGAAAGAGCCAGAGCACCGTTATCCCTCGGTCCGGCAATTGGCCGAGGACGTGGAACGCTATCTGACGGGCCAGCCGGTGAATGTCACCAAGCCCACGTTGCGCTATCGATGCGGTAAGTTGATCAAACGCAACAGGCTTGCAGTGAGCTTGTCATGTTTGGCGGTGGTGACGTTATTGGGAGGGACGATCACAACCACCTGGCAGTGGCGGACCGCCCAAGCCGAACGCGAGCGGGCCGAGCATCGCTTCACGGAGGTGCGGGCCCTGGCCAACACCATCGTGTTCGAGCTACCGGGTGCGATCGAGAAGCTGCCGGGTTCGACCGAGGTGCGCAAGCGTCTCTTGGACCAAGGGGTGGCTTACCTCGACAGCCTGTCGCAGGAACGCCGCCACGACAGCAAGCTGCTGCGCGAATTGGGTAATGCCTACTTCAAGCTCGCGACGGTGCAGGGTAACCCGATGCAGCCGAATGTGGGAGACAGCGTCGGCGCACTCGCGAGCTATCATAAGTCGCTGACCGTACGTGAAGCGCTGCTGGCGCGCCGCCCGGCCGATGGGCAGATCGCCGTTGAGGTCGCCCATACCTACACGCTTCTGAGCATCGTCCACGGCTTTGCGGCCGAATTGGATCAGGCGCGTGATTTCGCCAAGCGTTGCATCGACCTCTTGGAACCCCGGTTTTCGAGGGGGCAAGGCATCGTTCTCGACCAACTCATCGGGTGCTACACGACGGGCGCGCATTGGGACAACGCTCGCGGTGCTCACGAGAATGCTCGCCGGCGCCTCCATCGAGCGCTCGCCCTCTATACGGCACGAGGGACGACGCTCCCGTCGCGGCGGCTCGGCCGGATCTATGAAGAGCTGGCCGCGGCCCTGGCCGGAAGCGGGGATGCTGCCGGCGCGTTGCGATACGAACGCAAGCGCTTGACGCTCGCGGTTGCCGAGGAGGGCGATGGGCTGGGATCCCGGCGGCTCGCAGACGCGTACCACGGCCTGGCCGCCCGATTGACCGCGGCCGGACACACGACGGACGCGCTCGAGGCCTATGACCACGCGCTGCGTTTATGGCAGGCCCGTGGGGCGCCGGACCCGAACGATGCCGGCCCGTCCCAGGCGCTGGCCGGGCTCTATGCCGAGCTCGCCAGCCTGCAACTGGCGATGGCGAGCACGAGCGCGGTGACCGAGGTTCAGACCGAGCATCGACGGCGAGCCTGTGCTTACGTGCAGCAGAGCCGCACGCATCTGAAGCCCCTGCCGAACCCGGCGGCAGGATTCGGCGCCCGTTATCCCTGGTCGGCATCCACGGCCGAGACATTGCGACGCACCGCCGAACATTGCAAGACGGACGCTGGGACAGCTTCTGCCGGTGCGGTGGCCGTTACGCAGGGAAAATAGTATTCCTGGCCGGATGGCATCCCGGCACAGGGAGCCGGATCGAACGGGCGATACCGACCATCAGTATCTCATGCCGAACTCGGTGTGCCCGCAGGAAACCGACGATATCGGCGCCTGGCTGCGTAAAATACCAAATGCGCCACGTGGTGGTGGGTGACGTGGTGACGCGCTTCTAGGTAGGGGCGCACGCATCGAACATCTACAGCTTGGTACGTCATGATGCCGTAAAGGTAGAGGGCGGAGTCCATTTCATTAGGGTGCATTCCACGCACCATTCAACCATGTGCAATGAACGACGGAGTTGCTTCTTGGATGGTGCGCACGGCACACCCTACGACGACTCTAGGGGGCGCGGTGTGCCGTGTAAAGAGGGCCCGCAGCCGGTTGCTCTGCAACCGGGACAGTTTCGTAATAAGGTAGGGCAATCATCTGATTTAGCGGCTTGTCGAAGCCGAATATCTCGTCCATCATGCTCCGCGTTACTCATCCAGGGCGGCGCTGCGCCCACGTGTGACGTCCAGGCCGGCCAGCAAGCCGATGCCGACCACGAAGAAGACGCCGGTCACCAGCATCGCAAGCCGGTGATTCCCATGTGTTATCCACGTCACGAGGCCGTAGGTCACAGGCCCGAGGATTGCCGACAGCTTCACCGCGAGCCCCCACAAGCCGAAAAACTCGGCGCTGCGCGCCGGCGGGCTGAGATAGCCAACCAGGGCGCGGCCCGCCGACTGGCTGGATCCGAGGCACACTCCGACCAGGTTGGCGACTACCCAGAATGTCGTCACGCCCTCGGCCATGCACGCCAGAACGACGGCAACCAGCCAGCCGATCAGCGTTAACACCAGGGTCCTCACGTGCCCGATCCGGTCCTGCACGTGGCCGAAGGCAAAAGCGCCCGATGCGGCGGTGAGGTTCACCACCAGGATCAGGATGAGCGTGTCGCGCGTGGTGAACCCCATGACCTCCTGCGCATACACCGCGGCGAGTGCGACCACGGTCTGGATCCCCGCTTGGTAGAACACCACGCAGCCCAGAAAGCGCCACAGATCCACATAGCGGCGCGCATGACTGAGCGTTTCCGCGACCCGCGCAAACGCGCTCCTCACCGTATAGGCGGCGCCGGCAACCGGTTGCGCGCGTTCCCGCAGAAGGATGAACGCGGGTAGGCTCGCGATGGCAAACAGAGCGGCGGTGATCAACATGGCAACGGGGACGAATTCAGTAGCGGTGGCGCCGTGCAACTGCGCGCGGGTGACGTAGGCGAGGCAGGCGCCGAGCGCGACCAGACCGCCGAAGTAGCCCAGGCTCCAGCCCCACCCCGACACCTTGCCCAGCGCCTCACCGCGCGCGATCTCGGGCAAGAACGCGGCGATCAGGTTCTCGCCGCTGCCGAAGAAGAAGTTGGACAGGATCACCAGCGCAACGCCAAGAGCAAGGTCTCCGCGACCGACCAGCGCCAATCCGGCAGTGAAGACCACGCAGCCCACCGTGGTGAAGAGGAGTAACCGTTTCTTTGCCGCGCGGGCGTCGGCATAGGCGCCGATCAGCGGCGCGGTCAGCACGATCAGCGCATAGGAGGCCGCGAGGGACACGGTCCAGGCAAACGTCGCCCACGGCGCGCCACCGGCCACCACCGCGACGAAGTAGGCGTTGAACACCGCAGTGATGACGACCGTGGTGTAACCGGAATTGGCAAAGTCGTAGAAGGCCCACGCCCACACCTCGCGCGGGTGCACACCTGGCACTAGGCTGCTCGCCGTCATGTCGTCACTACCGCGCAGACGGGAGTGCAGTTTTTTAAGGCAAGCCGGATTTCGAGAATCACTAGATGGCAGGAGTGACGGCGCTGCGGATGGTGCCGTTTGAATAGATCGCGGATGATCATTGTGCCGTCTCCCAGCGTCAGCTCAAATCATCATAGTCCATCGTCTCGAGACCGGAAAGCGTGTGACTTCGGCCTCAGCGATCCGGGCCCCACCACTGGTAAAGACCTTCTTGCTATAATTTAGCTTTTGGTACCTATCGATGATAGCGGCTCATCGCGCAGAAGCAATACACGACTCACACATCATGCGCTTACTATGAATGAGGCAATAGATCGCGCGCAGCAAATGCTCGATGTTGCGCTACAGTTGGCTGATGGGCGTTCCTGGGAATCATTGCGCCTGCATGAAGTTGCCACGGCAATGGGGATCACATTGGATGAGATCCGTGAACATTACCGGGAAAAGGAAGACTTGGTCGAAGCCTGGTTCGATCGCGCCGACAGCGCCGCCCTGCGAGATGCGGCCACGATCGAGTTTCAAAGCCTGCCAACGCGAGAAAGGCTGCATCGGATCATCATGACTTGGCTCCAAGCCCTAGCAAAACACAGGCGCGTCACCCGCCAGATGATCATAAACAAGCTCGAGCCGGGCCATCTGCATTTCCAGATCCCGGCTCTGATGCGCATCAGCCGTACGGTGCAGTGGATGCGAGAAGGGGCCGGTCTTAGCGCCAGCTTGCCGAGGAGGGCTTTGGAGGAAGCAGGGCTGACGAGCATTTATCTCGCCACCTTCATCTGCTGGATGCGCGACGAGTCGCCGGGCTCTGATGATACACGCCGGTTCTTGGATAAGCTGCTCACCGCAGCAGATCGCTTTCCCCTGGGTGGACGCTCCGTGTGGCAAACCTGAGCAGCCGTACCGCGCCAGCGTTCCAAACGCCGAAAAACCAAGCTTACAATGGATACCCTAACGCATGGGCTGAGCGGGGTCCTCGTTTGCCGTAGCCTCAGCCCCTCTGCGCGCTTCGATGCGCGCCTGATGCTGGTGGGATTTTTCTCATCCGCTTTTCCGGACATCGATTATCTCATCACCTGGATCGATCCCCTGGTGTATCTCAACTTGCACCAAGGCTGGACGCATTCGCTTATTTTGTTGCCTCTTTGGGCGCTGTTGGTTAGCGCTGTCCTCTGGCCTTTGGCCGGCAAAGCGCTTGGAGCGCGCAAGCTCTTTGTGCTTTCCGCTGCGGGGATAACGATCCATATCCTGGGTGATGTCATCACCAGTTACGGCACCCAGGTCCTGGCGCCGCTGTCGACAAAGCGGTTAGCCCTCGATTACGCCTTTGTGATCGATCCTTTCTTATCAGCGCTGATCGTTCTGGCGATTGTGACGTCGGCGGTTAAGAAATCCCGGATACTGGCTGCTCTTGGTCTGGCCACGCTAGCCTGCTACGTGGGATTGCAAGCAGTCCTGCATCAGCGCGCTATTGACTTAGCAAGGCAGCGAGCGGATGACCGCTCTGTTGTGCACGCCCTTCCCCAACCCTTCTCGCCCTGCAACTGGAAACTCATCGTGCAACGGGACGAGCGCTATGAGCAAGCGTATGTCACCTTGTGTGACTCGCTGCCCTCGCCGCTTGCGTTCTATCCCAAAACCTGGCCGCTGAGCACAGCCATTTCTGCCTATCAACCGTCAAGCGCCGTACCGTGGTTTCGGCACTCCCTTTACGGAGATAAACCGGTTGAACGTATCATCGCGCGCGAGGCTTGGAACCAAGGCCTTTTTACAGGCTTCCGCGAATTCGCTGAAGTACCGGCGCTGCTGCAAGTCGACGAAACAGTCGATGAGACTTGCGCCTGGTTCACCGATTTGCGCTTTACATATCCCGCTATGCCCCCGGCATTCCGTTACGGCATGTGCCGAGACGCCAAGCATGATGGGTGGCGGCTCTACCGCCTGAGACTGTGCCCTATGGGTCAACGTCAAGCGCTAACGCGCTGGTAGGCACCCCAACGCTCCTGAGTTGATCAGTTGATCCAAGGTCTGCACAGACCATGATAGGCAAGGATCAAGAATGCCAGCCCTTGCACGAGCCAACCCGCAGCGACTCCATAAACAAGTCCAACCAAACCCCAGCGCGCCCCAATGACCGCGCCGGCGAGCCCTATGGCAGCGCTGAACCAACTTAAGACGGTGAGCACGCGCAGATCCTTCGCGGAGCCGACAGCCCCTACGATGGTCATGCCGAAGGCCGCTACTACTTTCGCTAGACCCGAAATCAACGCGGCCAGCACCAAGGCGGGGGCAAGCGTGTATCTCGCCTCCAGAAGCCAATCCACGAGCAAAGGAGTCACCACCCACACCACGGCGCAGGTCAGTACCATAACGAACGTCACTATCGCTGCTTCCATAAATAGCAGCCGGTTGCGCTCCCGAGGCGAGCCGGCGACTCTTAGTCTTGGGAGCAGGGTATGACCAACCCCCTGCTGGAGGATCCGGAACGGCGATCCGACAATGGCCGCCAGAATGGCGAATGTGGCGAGATCCTCAATGGCGAGAACCATCGGAATGACTAGGCGTTCGACCTGGATCATAATCATCAGCGCCGCGTGTCCGGTGACGATGGTTAAGCCTTCGCGCCACGGGAAGGGCGCAGACTCCGTACGTGCCTCGCTTTTTTCCGCGAGCAAGCGGTTCCAGCCATCCGCGGCGAACGCTCCGTAAGTCAGGGCAATGACCAAGCATGGCACCCAGGCTCTCTCTAGGTGGATGGCCGACGGTATGACTGCGGCCAATAGAATCAAAAAGTTTGGCCCTTGGGTCAGCCTCAGGGCTGATCCGAAGCGATGCTCACGCTGGTAATGTGCTGCGGCCAGCAAGCCAGCAGCGCCGGCAAGAATGCTCGCGAACAGCAACAACAGAAGCAGGGGCCCGATACCGTAAAAGGCATTGGCAATGACCGCGAGTACAAGGCCAACCGCAGACGAGGTGAGGATGACCTTGAAAAGCAGAGATGGATCGGGATCGAGTTGATTGCGGATGATGATTACGTTGAGGCCGATCGGTCCGAGAGGGATCCCGAGTTGAACAAGGGAGAGGACTAACGAAAACAGCGCAAACTCAAGCACTGGCAGGGAGCGTCCCAAGAGCACAGTTCCTAGGGCGAAACCGAGACCCCCCAGACCGAACACAAAGCTAGCTCTCAGCGCGGGTGAACGCAAGAGCTTAGCGGGATTCCTCCAGCGCAAGCGCAGCTACCTCAGAGCTCGCGGCATTGCAGTCTGGTCCCGCCCAATAATCGACATTTTTTCTCTAACTCTGTAAAAAGTAGTAGCCATAAACTGGATTGCAAACGGGCGGGTCTGGTCCTATCTTAAACCTTGAGAGAACTTTTTTTACCCGTAGCGAACCCGACGCGGACAGCCTTGACGCCAGGGTGAGCGCATGCTTCACATAGGGATCAATCGTCGGCCCTGCGAAAACGCCCCGCGAACCCATCGATTCCCACCCCCACCCGGCCAGGCATGATGGCCTCCGCTACGTCCACCATCTTTTCACGGTATCCCAACTGAATCGAGCAAGGTTCAAGCGCCGCCATTGCCCCGGGTAAGGGGGTATTCCAAGTTCGCGAACCGTTCGCCGTGCCATCGCCGCCGATGAAATGGTCGATGACCACCGCATCCGCGCTGCGTTCAATGGCCCTGAAAAATGCTTCCGGATCCGCGATCGGCAGCAGGGGAGCAACGGTAATCACCACGCGTACGCCCGCCTCTCGAAGCGTGTGCGCCGCCTCTAAGCGCCGAGCCACCGGGCTTGCCGGAGGGGGTAGTCCCGGCACACAATCCAGGTCGGTCTCGATCGAAATATGGGTGCGCAACCGGCAGCGCGCATCCAGGCGTCGATAAACCTTAAGGTAGCGCGCGACAAGATGAGTATGGGTCTGAATGATCAAACCATCGGGGGGGTGCTCCACCATCGCCTGTAACAACGCGCGGGTGATACCGAAGCGTTGCTCCTGGGGTAGGAAGGGATCGGTGGAACTGGACATGAATATGACGAACCTGCGTCCACCTTGCTCTGCCCAATTGCGTTCTTTATGGTATTGCTTGCGGTAGAGATCCGGTGCATTCACCCGCGCGTCGAGAAAGCGGCCCCAGCGCTCGCCACGGGTGAGAAACGTGTTGTGCTGCACGTAGCAACCCACGCCGCATAACGCGTTGCCGAACGTACAGCCTCTGTAGGGTTGCAGGGAGTGAGTGGCAATCGTGCGCAGATAACCGCAGGTGCGGGTCAGTATACTATGCGCTTGCACGATGTTGATCTGCACGTCCGCTTGCTTGGGATAGATACCCGCGCGCCTCTCACTGTTTTCCAGGGAAGCGAGCCGCTCAGCCGCCGTGGCCAGGGTCCCGGTGCACGGTCTCCGGTGAAAACGCGGGTAAGCACACGGCAATATACTCGGCACCTTCCGGGTTCGGGCTGCCGTAGCGAACCCACACGCCTCGGGGGGCAACCACCGCCTGCCCCGCCCGCACCTCATATGTTCCGGTCTTTGTCTCGACCCGTAGGAGTCCCTTTAGCACTACCGTATACTCATCGAATTGCGGTGTTTGGCCCGGCTCCTCCCACCCACCCGGGCTTTTCATGCGTGCAATGCTTACCTGCGCCGTGTTGGAATTGACCCGACCCACGTATTCTTCAATCGTTTTGGGCTTGTTCCCCACCGCCTGCATGACCGAGCACGACTCAATGAGGGTTACCATCGCTTTTCTCCAAGATGATTGGGACCGTCCCTGCCATGATACGGGCTGTGGGTGAAAACCTGGTAACATGGCGGCCCTGACTTTCTAGAATCGAAAGAACTTATGCCAACACCGCTACTAGGCTTGCTCGTTCTCTTCGGCTGCTTAATTGACGCACCCCTTGGCTTTAGCGCCGAGTTCAACGTGCCCATCCGTTTGGAATACCGGGAAGGATACGGCTACTTCATGAAAATGCCGGTCGGCAATCAGACTTTTGATATGCTGGTGGACACTGGCTCCACGGTAGGACTGATCTTTCCCGACACCATCGCGGCGACCTTAGAGGAAGGAGGTTTGATTCACGAAAGCGGTTATCTCGCCCGGGTGACACTGGCCCATGGGGCTTCCAGCAAAGTGGAGGTGTTTCACGCTACGGTTTCCTTCGGCGGGTGCAAGGTCGATGACATTGACATGATCTTTACCGTCAACAAGCGTCATAGCTACGGTATTGTTGGCTACACCTTGCTGGAGCGTTTCGCTCCTTTTAAGATCGAGGTTCGGCCACCGCGGCACATGCTTTATTTGACCTGTAAAAACTAGTGCTCTGTCTACCTTATTTTGATGCATCTGAGCGGTGCCCGAGGGTGCAGGGCAAGGCGCAGCGGCGCCCGAAATAGCCTATCTCCATTTCAAGCCGCTGCAACACCGCCTTGCGCCCTCAGGCGCCTCCCTTTCGGCAAACCACCACACCGCCATCTACGTTGTTGCGGGTCCTTGAAATAGGCGCACTATTTCTGCGGACCCGCGCCGCGCAGCTGACGGTGTGGCGGCTTGCAGATACATCAAAATAAGGTAGACAGAGCACTAGTACTATTCGCCGTCCGGAGAGCTATAACTGAAAGTTGTGTATGACCGGGGGAGGCGGAGTATCCTTGGTGGTCCTGGCC
>JBOIEG010000260.1:0-4810 GCA_050740915.1 Gammaproteobacteria bacterium
GCCTTGATGACCACCCGAACCTCGATTTTGGCGCTCAACACGTACGTTATGGCTTTGGTGTTCAACCTAAGTCCGACAGGCTCCTAGGATCGCATACAGGAAAAACCCCAGCCACACGCTCTCCCCGCGCCCGCCCCGCCCCACACGGTTCATCCCGTCGTTCCAATCCCCAGTACCCATCAGCGGTAGCCCGTGCGCCCCGCGGGTGAGCGAGCGATCCAAGGCGCGGCAGCAGTGCTCGTAGAGATCGCCGACTTCGTCCGCGCTACTGGGAGCCAAATAGGATTCGTCCTCTCCCGGCTCCAGGGATCGCGCCGTCAGGAACTCGATGGCTTCATCGAGAATCGCCCAGTCGCCGGTGGTCTGGATGTAAAAGGCCACTACATACGGCAGCCAGAGCAGGTCGTCCGAGAAGCGGGTGCGCGTTCCGCGATCATCGGGTGGGTGCCACCAGTGCAGCATGTCGCCCTCGGCAAACTGGTGCGCGGCATGTAACAGGATCTGGGCGCGGGTGATGGCGGGGTCCCAATAGATCAATGCGGCCGCATCTTGGAGCTGATCGCGAAACCCGAAGGCACCGCCCGACTGATAAAACGCCGAGCGTGCCCAGAGCCTGGCGCTCAGCGTCTGGTAGGGGAGCCAGCCGTTCACCAGGAGGTCGAGGGCCGGCGCCGGGGTCTCGATGCGAACTGCGGCGAGCCTGCGCGTTCAGTCCTCGCGCACCTCCTCGAGCGCCTGCGCCACCGCAGCGGGCTCGCGGTAACGCGCAACCAGCGCGTCTGTGCTCACCCCAACGCCGGCCTCCCCAAAGAGAAATGTGCACTCGCTCGCGCCACCCGCCGCAAGCTCCAGGGTAAGCTGCAAAGCCATGCAGGGATCAAGGAGCGCACCGGTCCGCCCTTCGAGATCAGCGGCGTGGAGGAGCGCTCGGGGTTGGGCAGGGCTGCCGTAACGCCCGATGAATTCCATGCGATCCGCGGTGAAACTCAAGCTCGAGTCCTTCGGCATCACCGCGGCGGCAAACACCACCCCATCGCTGAGCTCGTTGTTGAGATGATTGCGCGCCAGGAGGGTCCTGCACTCCGGCTTGTATTCGGTCACGACGAAGCGAGCGCTCTCCCGCGCCGAGGTCCCGAGCACCAGGCGGTGGTAGAAGAAGATCGATAGCCGCTTCGGTTTCTGGCTTAGATTGACCAGGCGCACCGAGGTGAGCTTGACTGGGGTATCGCGCGCGACGAAGACCACGGTTTCCTGCGTGAGCTCGCGGCTGGTGTGCAAGCACCTCGTATAGCCGAAGCCGTGGCGTACCTCGTAGGCGGAGGCACTCGGCGATGGGCCGGGTAGCGGCGACCAATAGACCCCCGCCTCTTCATCGCAAAGGTAGAGCGCCTCGCCGTGAGGGTCGATGACCGGGTCGTTGTACCACAGCGTCAAGCGATTCTCGCGGCTGTTGCGTGCCCAGGTGGCTCCGGCGCCACGCTCGCTTACCAGGCATCCAAACCCGCGGTTGGCGATCACATTGATCCAAGGCAGCGGTGGCAGGCCTCGATTATCGGATGTCCGCGGCGCGACCCGAATCAGGTACTCCCGGCCATCCGCGGCAAACCCGCCATAGCCGTTGTCAAAGAGCGGCGCCGGCTCACATGGCTCTGATGATAAGATCTCTTCAGAGCGCTCTTCGATAGGGCGATAGCGCGGCTCGGGACTCCCGCCAACGGATGAGATGGGGGGTAAGGCCAGATCGCTTAGCGTTCCCCGAGTGATGCAATGCGCTGCGGTCTCTAGAAGATCGAGTTGCTCCGCTGCGATCTCGGACGGGTGCAGCAGCACCCGCTTTCCCTTATTGCCGTGCCGCAGCGCAAGGCGTTCGAGCTCGGCTCTTTGGTCCGCGAGCGCCTGCTGCACGGCTCCTTCAGCCACGACCACAAGGTCTACCGCGAGACCTTTCGCTGCCCAATACGACTGCGCTTGCACCAGATCACGCAGGCGCTCCGGTGCAAGGCCCGAAGACGGTCGCGCGAGCACGAATGGTACCGAGCCGGACAGCCCCCAGCAATGCAAATCCGATAAACGGCCGCGTGCTCTGGTCGCGATCTCCGGTGCGGCTCTCAGCGCGGAGTCACCATACAAGAGCGCCGCGCCTAGCACTTGCAGCCTCGCAGCCTGATCGGTGGATAGCTCTAGGCTCTGCAGGAGCGCACCTTCCAAAGCCGCCGCGCCTGCGAACGCCCCGTCCACGGCAGTTCCCGATCCCCACTGCTTGGCCAGGCGCAACGCCGCTTCCCGACTTGCGGCCGCGCCCAACACCAAGAGGCACTCAGCGTCAACCCCCGGTTCGAGTGCGACTATTTGTCTCAGAGACAAGATGGGATCCAGCACATTGCCCACCGTTCCCGACAGCGGCGCGCTAGAATCTAAAGCCAGCGGCCGAGACAAATCCCTCCCGCGACCGATGAAGCGCATGCGATCGGTCTCGTAACTGAGGGCGCCGGGGGCGTGCAGCGCCGCCGAGACCCAGGGCGAGGACTCTGCCGCGCTGCGGGGCCTGCGCCGTGCCAGCAATACCCCCGAATCATGCTCGGTCTGTACGAAGAGCTTGGAAAACGCCGGGTGAGCCGCATCTGCGGCGGCCCACTGGGCCACGACCTCAAGGTAGCTCGTAAGCTCAATGCGCCGCGGACGCTGGCTGTGATTGACCAGCCGGATGCGCCTCAGCTCGCAGTCTGCATCGGCGACCACGCAGACGTCCATGCGCGTTTCAATCTCCGCATCGAGGCGCGCGATGGTGACTCGACCGAGATCATGCCGCGCCTCATAGCGTTCGGGCCCGCTGAGCGTCGGCTGGAAACCCGCGGACCAGAGGGCGCCCGTATCGAGGTCGCGCAGATAGACAAAAAACCCGTCCGTGTCTTCGATGCGATCCCCCTGCCACCGGGTCAGCGCCACGCCTTCGCAGCTCGAATAGCCGCTTCCAGCCTCGTCGAGCAACACGGCATAGCGGCCGTTCGATAACAAGCCCGCGTAACAAGGAACGGGATCATTGGCATTGTTCATCGGTAGCTGCCGCGTGCTCATGGGAATCAAAGGGGTGGACATGGAACATTCGGCGCCAAGATCACGGGCCCAAATTGCTCATCGTCACGGGCCGCGTGACGTTCAGCATTCGCCTTGGCGCCCGCATGCGTTTGCTCTTGAACGCGCATTCCAGGTTGCGGATGCTCATGTGAATACCTTAGCTTGAGGACGCTACCATGCGCTAGTTTTCGTAGTCCACGATCGACTGGCCAAAACTATGAAAGATGAATCGCATGAGCGCTGGGCACGACCAGCCGAAAGCGTCGGGGTGTTCCTCGCACGGGTGATGGGCCTCGATCTCCACCGCTGCCCTCACTGGCAAAAGGGGCGCCTGCGACTCATCGCTGCTCTGCCCCCAACACCGAAAGCCACCGGGCCACCACTGCCTGTTCTGCCTGACCGCCGAGCACCCCTCAGCTACGGCCGAGCGCCCATCGGTCACGGCCCCGTTCGTCTGCGTCGCGTCCATAGACCCGCTATCGTTGCTTTACCATCGGCTTATCGGTGACCTAGCGCGCCATCTAACCCGAGGCCATCGCACATCCCTTGCCACCAAAAGCACCCCACACGCTTCGTTGCCTTCATCACTCCTCGAGCTTTAGAATCCTCATCGGCACGGGGCTTCGATCCAGTGGTTCAGCCCAACAGATTTTACCCGCCGTGGATCGGCGCCCTGCTGCCCACGGGCATCGTGCCACGGCGGATAAAACCCTATTCGTTAGGGCTAAACAGAAAGAGAGATAGAGGATAGCGTATGGCAACACTTAAAGTGGGAAACTCAAAGTGCATCGAGGAAACTAGGAGTATGGAGATATTGCAAGGTTCGAGTCGAGGCTGGCCTACGGGCAGGGTATGGCAAGGGTGGTGGATTTTCGTGTTCGCGGTTTTCACTGCTCAGGTTGCGGCCGCACCAGGGGACCTCGACCACACATTCGGTGATGACGGCAAGGTCACTACCGATTTTGGGTTTATTGACTTAGCGCGCGACGTTGCCCTCCAATCATCCGATTATAAGATTGTTGTGGTGGGTGGGACAGACAATGACTTCACGCTTGCACGTTACCACAGCGATGGTAGTTTGGATACAAGCTTTGGCGAGGGGGGTAAGGTGGTAACCGATTTCTTCGGCGAGTTTGATGATGGCCAAGGTATCGTTGTTCAACCTGATGGGAAGATCGTGGTCGTAGGAGAGGTCTTCGCTGGTGCAAGAAGCGCTGATTTTTGGTTGGCACGCTATAATAGCGAAGGCAGCTTAGATACAAGCTTCGGTGACGGCGGCAGGGTGATAACCGACTTTGGAGGATTTGACCTGGCGTCTAAGGTAGCCCTGCAGCGGGACGGCAAGATTGTAGTAGTTGGGTCAGCAGTTAATGATTTCGGCGTTGCACGTTACCACAGCGACGGACGTTTGGACGAGAGCTTTGGCGATGGAGGCAAGCTGGTTACAGACTTCGGCGGAAACAATGAAACTGCAAGGGCCGTCTCTATCCAGCGGAACGGTAAGATCCTAGTGTAGTGTCCCTTAAATAACTTTACAGACTTTCCAGTGATTGCTATGGTCTCGCTCATGCCGAACACCAGCGTGGCGATCAAGTTGCAGCCGGCTGAAGCGTGCCGGATTTAAAAGAGGCGATCGAGGAATTTAGGCAAGCCTGGAACCAAAATCCCAAGCCCTTCATCTGGACGGCCACCGTCGAGGACATCATCAAGAAGATCGAGCGGGCGCGGGTCAAGA
>JBOIEG010000261.1:0-7758 GCA_050740915.1 Gammaproteobacteria bacterium
ACCCACAGCCCAACAGATTTTTTGATACCCAAAATTTCGGACCTATAGAACGTAACTTTATTCCAAGTAATGAATCAGATGCATAAATACGCCTCAGATCAGTACCCACAAATTCTGCGGAGGAGGCCCTATTTGTAGGGCTTGATTGCGCTTTGTTGGCGACAACGTTCGCCCGATCGATGGGTCCGATTCTTGCCGAAGCGCCGCATCCGGTCGATCTCCGCGAGTCCAACGTGGGAAACGTCTGCTCGTATTGGGTCTCGATAACCGGGCGCGCAGCTGCAGCCATGTGGATTCCTCTAGGGCCGGTCTGCCGATTGCAGCAGCACCACCCCGCCTTGACCGCCGTCCGTGCAGATGCTGACGATCGCGTACCGACCTGGCCGCCCGTTCGACAATTCTTTCACCGCTTGGCTCAAAATTCGCGCTCCCGTTGCACCGAAAGGGTGGCCGAGCGCGACGCTGCCGCCGTTCGGATTTGCGCGGTCG
Source organism: Gammaproteobacteria bacterium (assembly GCA_050740915.1). GTDB lineage: Bacteria > Pseudomonadota > Gammaproteobacteria > JBOHHR01 > JBOHHR01 > JBOHHR01. Next base: position 490 of record JBOIEG010000261.1, read on the forward strand.
GGCGGGAAGGTGGCGAGAGCGGCTTCCACACCCGCCTTGTGGCGCACGAAGTCTCGGCTGTCGAGTGCCTTGATGTGGAAGAGAAGTTGAGCGGCGAAGGCCTCGTGGATTTCCCATAGATCGATGTCGGCGTAGCGCAACCCGTGGCGGGCCAAGAGACGCGGGATCGCGAAGGCTGGCGCCATCAGCAAGCCTTCGGTGCGAAAATCGATCGAGCTGATCTCCCAGTCGATCAGCTTCGCCGCGGGCACGTTCGCGGGCAGCGTTCCGAGACCTATGGCGATGCGACCCAAAGACTTGCCGCGCCGTCGGTAAGCGGTGAGGAGTTGCCCGCGGTCAGCGTACCTCGACCACTGGTTCGGTCGAAGGACGGCGCCAAACGAGCGAGCTTCTCGAGCGAGGTATCCTTCCGCGGGATGGAATCACGGCGCAGATCGCCGATCGGAATGACCAGATCGTCGAAGAAGCCTCTCTCCCACGCGGCAATGGCGCGCTAGTGACTCTCCAGTGCGACTCGATCCTGATCATCACGTCGTATGTCCCACTCCTTAGCCGTGATCTCGGTATGCTCGCCCATGCTCATGCCGGTCGTCCGATTGGTCACGGATGGAATATGGAGCCGAATGTCGCCGAGCTTCAGATCCGCTAGATGCGAGGCCTTCTGCCAGAGAGACCCCGCCTGCTGAAACTTTCGGACCCAGTCGGAAAGCGACTGGCCGAGTCCGAGCTGGACCCGGCTCATGCTCTCGACACCACCGACCAGCGCAAGGTTGCGGTCGATGCCGTCGATCATCCCGGCCGCCTCGAGCGCTCCGATCATGCTCGTGGCGCATGCCATGATGGTGGAGAAGGCGGTGATGCGTGGACTGACGCCGGCATCCATCAGTACTTCGCGCGCGATGTTGCTCCAGCCAAGACTGGGTATGACGGCTCCCCACACGGCGAAGTCCGGGATTGCCCCATTCAGCCGCCCGATCATGTGCTGCACCACGGGCACGGACAGGGCGATCGCGTCGAGTTCCCCGAGCGCGCCGTCCACTTTCGCGAAGGGCGTTCGGACGCCCGCGGCGAACCAAACTTCCGATCGAAGCGTGTTAGCGCTTCTCATTGGACACCTCGAGCAACGACGATCGTCACTACGTTCTCAGGCGCCGGCTCTTCCAGCACGACCCGGAACCGCGCCTTACAGCTCATCATACGGTCATAGGATACTTCTCGATGAGCGGGCGGACATCGGTCGACTCGGTGAACTTGAGCGTTTCCTCGCAGTCGATCGACGTCCCGCTCGGCCAACCGTGTACCGACTGCCGTTGCATGACCAACAGTGCGGCCGACACCTGAGGCGGCTCACCCGGAACGCCCAGAACCACAAACTCGCCGGCATAGCCGAGCCGGCAATCGCGGCTGACATCGCTCCGGCATTGGTAACGGTTGCCAGAATCACCCTCGTGCCGCCCAGTGTCCTGAGAGCCTCGGCCATGTTCTCGCTAGCACCCTGCTAGGCGTCACCCCGGACGCGGAGCTTGGTGGCAATGAACTTCTCATGGGGCACGTGGAGAAGATCTGCGACCTTGCGGATAAGGTGCTCCTCGTACTTGTGCAGGGTGCCGTCGGCGTAGGTGACTCGCCACATGTGCTCGATGAGCTTCACCTTCTGCGCGGGGCTGAAGGCAAGGTTGATCTAGGAGGTGAACTGATAGAAATCCGTGGCGGCTGCGCCTCCTCCTCGGCAAGCGCCATAAGCTCTGCGGCCTCCTTTGCGTCGAGCTCGAACTTCTCGGCGATTGAGGCGAGGACCTGTGCCCGCTCAGCCTCGGTGATCTCCTCATCCATGCGCACCATCTCGGTGAGGAGGGCCGCCACCGCCACCCGCAGGCGGTGCTCCTCGTCCTGCGGCGCGTCGGCGCCACGCTGCGCCATATGCTCTTCAAGAACGCCTTGATCGCATCCAGCATACCTGCGCCTCCGCGCTGTTTCCCCGCTCGGAGCGATCCTGGCAGCCGCACGGACGCCGTGTCAAGCGCTGCGGAAGCTGGAGCGTCGGGCAAGAGATCGCGCCGAAAGGCGGGGCGGGGCTAATGCAGAGCAGGCTATAGTCGGCAGGTACCTGTAGGACGCCGGTCGCGGAGTCCCGGACCTCGCGGGTGATGATAGCGAGTTTCAGAACCACTCCACTGATTTGACACATCTCATCAGATTTCGGCGGCGGTACAGCCGCTGCCGGGCGTTATACCGAGGTCTCGGCTGGACCACGCGTCATTGCGAAAGTCACGATCGGCCGACGTTGCGCTCCAAACGCGGATCGCGCGGGCCGGTTGATCGACGCACGTCTGCGACGACTGAAAACTTTCCTTCGCGCTCGATCAGGGCGTTGATCTGTTGATCTGCGATTCGCGGACGCTCTGCTCGTCGGTGCGGCGCGACTTGTCTTCGAGGCCGCCGAAGAAGACATCGTACCAGGCGCGCATGACGACGCTCCGTTGATCGTCACCGGCCGCTTCGAGGTTGTGGATGTTATGCTGGCGCTGCAGCAGCGCTTGGATGTGTGCCATGAGAGCAATGCAATACGCCGGGTACGGCGATCCCACGCAACTGCGTCTGGCAGACGTACCCGTCCCCAAACCGGCACCCGAGGAACTCCTCGTCCGCGTCATTGCCTCCTCCGTGAACCCCGTTGACTGGAAACTGTACAACGGAAGCCTGCGTTATCTGGTTCCGATGAAGTTCCCAGGGATCCCGGGCTTCGATATCGCCGGGGAAGTAGTCGAGGCCGGCAAACAAGTCGAGCAGTTTAAGGCTGGGGACCGCGTCTACGCCTCACTGGATAACAAGTCCGGCGGGGCCGCCGCCGAGTACGCCAGCGTCGGTGCCCAAGCGGCGGCTCCTCTCCCTAAGACGATGGGTTACCAGCAAGCTGCCCTTATTCCACTGGCCGGCCTCACCGCTTTGCAGGCACTCCGGGATAAGGGTCGCTTACGGCCCGGACAGCGCTGCCTAATTGTGGGCGCGGCAGGGGGCGTGGGGCACTTAGCGGTACAGATCGGAAAAGCCTTAGGGGCTCATGTCACCGGCGTCTGTAGTACAGCCAATGTGGCCCTGGTTAAAGAGCTAGGGGCCGATCAGGTTATCGACTATACACAGCAATCCGACTTCCAGGGCGATGGCGGCTACGACGTATTGCTGGATGCCGTAGGCACCTTAGCCTTTGCTCCCTTCAAAGCAGCCATGAATCCCGCGGCGGTTTATATCACCCTCCTCCCCCGCTTGGCGTCGATTGCGAGAGCCTTATGCTTGCCGTTCTACACCAGGCAGCGGGTGGTGCCGTTCCTGATGCGACCTAAGGGAGAGGATCTGCGCTACCTTGCGGAGCTTATCGAGCGTAGCCAACTGCGAGCCGTTGTTGACAGCACGTTCAAGTTGGAGGAGCTCGCTGAGGGCCACCGACGCAGTCAGAGCGGTCGTGTAACTGGCAAGATTAACATTCTCATCGCACAGGCATAGATTCATGCCGTCGCCGCTTCGCGCAACAAGCAAGTAGTGCAGCGGCGGGAAGCGCCGAGCATGGCGGGACGCGTATATCAACCATGTCCTCGTAAGTTTCAACTGCCGTTAATCCAGTGCAACCTCGCACCGAACCCCGCACCTCCGCGCCAAAGCCGATAGACGCGTCGGCGCCTTTTTTCTACGCACCCTTCCAAGGGTTGATAACTTCCAAGCTGCTGGCCGCTGGCTGCGAGTAAACGCGGCCCCGTGAGCTGTCTCTGCACTATTGCGCGATAGGAGTGATCTGGTTGGCAACAATCTGCCAGCGCGCTTGCATCTTCACCCAGACGTTGATGAAGCGGTATGGCCCACTGCTTTCCTTGCCGCTATAGATGACCTTCAACACCACGCGGCCGGTGACTACCGCTGTGTCCCCGAAGACGCGGATCTCTTCGTCTTCGCGGCTGATGGAGTCAAATTGGGTCGCCCCGCTCTTGATGTTCTCAATGCGGTCCTTCTTGGTGAGGAATTCGCCACGGCCGTTGGTGAAGGTGTAGCCCTCGGCCCAGATGTTGTCCAGCGCCGCCAGATCGCGCTTGGTCAGCGCTTCCGTATACTCCCCAAACCTGTCTTTCAAGATCTGCCGCACAGCAGTTGCGGCCGGCTTGCCCACCGGGGGCTTCTTCGACACTTCCGCGGCCAGGGTCACCGCAACACAGACCAAGATCACAGTGCACAGAATTCGTCTCATGGTTGTTTGCTTTCGGGAGAATTCAAGCGTGAGGTTTATTTTTACCGAAACGGCCCAGAAGTCAAACGCGGCAGAACGTAGGGCTTCTGCCACTCATCCGGAAAGTATGGCGCGACCTGTTCAGCAAGGTTTTGTGGGAGTTGCTCATCACAAACACTCATGGCGCCTTACGCTAGCCGAGGATCCCTATGGCGTTTCGATTGCCAACGCGTCATACCATAGCCCATTGCCACACGCCACGCTCGCGCGTTCACCCGCGCCAACTGTTGCGCTTGCGACGCAGGGCCACACCGACTACGGCGATCAACACCAAGGGCACCCCGACCCAAAGCACCTCGCTGCCCAGCACGACAAGCCCGCGTCGGGAGAAAAACGCGGGGATCCCAATCGGAGGCACCTTCAGCGGTCGCCAAGGGAGGAAATATCGCTCGTTATTCCACGGTGCGAAGAAGGCTACCCCCAACCCTCCATCGGTCATGGCGTCTAAGACACCGTGGGAGACGGTACACAAGAAAAAATATAGAAATAACGTGAAGCCCATGCCCTCTCCGTACGCGCAGCGTAGTGCCGCAACGAGCAATCCGCTCCACAGCGCGGCGAAGGCAAGGGAGTGCGTAAACCCCCGGTGGCCCATGACATGGGCGTAGGGGATCCCCCAAAAAAACCCAATGATATCGAGGTCCGGTAACACGGAGCAGAGCGCACCCAACCACCAGAAACGTCGGGGCAGCGTTTGTCGGGAGAACACCGCTCCGATGGCAACCGCAGAACCGATATGCGCGAACGCTGAGGCCATAGCGTTTGTTGACGATTGAAGGTTGTTCCTCAGATAGACCGCGCTCCGCGTCCTTTTGCAGGATGGAACACCCGACGCCCGTTTTTGCAGATCGTCCACCGGGTCATTTCCGCATTTCGGGACGCACCGAAGCTGCTACTGGCGCGATGTCCCAGCAACGGATCTAGCTCCTGGTCACGGCCGATACTTCGCGTCGGATATTTTCATCACGCCGCTTGATGCCTCTACATTGCCGACGAAGCGGTGGCGCACACAAAATGTATGATGTGGAGTCAGCGTGCCAGCCCTTTGGGCACGCGGAGCCAAACGGGCCGATGACGGCCTGCCTTGTCCAGCCTATCGAGCCGGCGCAATCTGGCCTCTGCGTTACCACGAGCGGCCCGGAGGCGGAATCGCGGTTCCGCGTCGATCTCGGGTGTTCCAGCCCGTGTTATCGTTGCGCGAGCGATGGTGACATCGTAATTCCCGGTCGCAGCACAAACGGCCGTCAGGCCGTCGGCAACCGATGTACTCACTCCGGAGGCTTGCAGCCAAGCCCCCGAGTTCACCGCGTTCCAAAGACGGTGGCGTCGTCCACAGAGGAGGCGTTCCGGGACGGGATCGAAAGCTTACGGTGAATGACAGGGGATGTTCGCCCAGCCGGATGTTCAGCGGATCCTCATAGATTCGCGTGGCTGGTACTTTAAGCTCACATCGCATCCGCTAGTCAAACGCGGTTTTCTGAAGTCTCTGCTGCTGTCCTGTGGAGGGGCGGCAGCCACAGCAAATACGTGCTCAACGTGAACGGTCACAGTCATAACTATGAGCGGAGCTTGTGTTCAGCCGTGATTCGGGGTTCAGCTGAAATTCTTCGGCGCCGATCGCTGCCACTCCGGCAGCGATTCGATGTTGCGATACCATCGCCAGATCTCCGCGTACGGCTTGACCGGATAGTGCGCGGCCTCGGCGAGCTCGAGGTAGGAACCAATAGTGAAATCGGCCAGCGTGACGGTGCCGCCGCACAGCCACTCGCGGCCCTTGAGGTGATCATCTAGCACCGGCGCGTAGCGCGCCAGGCGCTCTTCGCCCTTTTTCAGTTCCACCGGGTCCGGATCCCCCAGCTTGCGCATGTTCTTGACCAATCGCTCGAAAATGAAAAACCCGCAGGCCGGTCCCCAGTGCGCGAGGCTCCAGCACAGCCAGCGGCTCACGTCCGCCTGCGCCTTGGCTTCCGCCGGCCAGAGGCTGTTCGCTGAAACCTGATTGGCGAGATATTGCATGATGGCGACCGATTCCCACAGCACGAAATCGCTGTCTACGAGCACAGGGATGGCGTGGTTCGGATTGAGTTTTAGGAACTCCTCGCCCATTTGCTCGCCTTGGCCGAGATCTACCTTGATCAGCTCGGGCTCAAGGCCCAGGTGAAAGGCCACCGCCAGCACGCGGCGCGAGTTGGGTGAGAATGGGAAGTGATAGATCTTCATAGGTCAAGCCTCACAGACGGTTTTTTTTACATAGATTGCCTGCCAGCGGCCGATGCAAACGCTTGCAATTGGAGCCCATACCTCGAAAATAGCGGTCAACGACACCCGCATATAGTACCGCACGCGATGAGTGAACGCGGCCAGATAGCCGGCACGAAAGGTTCCGTGCTGAGATCAAACTGATCGTCCATGCGCGAAGGTTTCGATCCGGAAGGCCGGCGGCTGCCGATCAAAATCGATACCACATCGAACGGTGAGTTTCTGCCCCGCCCATTGAACCGGCTCGCGCGGGCGGCAAACCGGTAGGCACACCGCTACGTGGGCGACTGCGCGCGGCGACTGGGCTTAAGTCGCCGCGCGTTTCTCAAATCGGTTTGCGGCGCCGCTGCCACGCTACTAGGCCTTAACCAGGTATTCGCGCGTGCTGGCAGGGGCGGCGGATCCTTCGCCATCCCGCCGGCCGCCGCCTTTGAGCCGGCCGCGGCCGAAGCCGTGCTCAGCGGCCGCGACTTCATCTTCGACATTCAGGCCCACCATGTGAATCCGCACGGGGCCTGGCGCCGGCTCACCAACCGCTGGACCTATATTCTGCGGTTCTTTCCGCAGGCGCGTTGCGACGACGGCGCGATCGAATGCTTCTCGGCCGAGAACTTCATCCGCGAGGTATTCATCGACAGCGACACCGATATGGCGGTGCTGTCAGCGGTGCCGGCTGCGCCTGAAGACAATCCGCTTTCCACGGAAGAAGCCGCGGCCACGCGCGCGCTGGCCGAAGC
>JBOIEG010000262.1:0-7982 GCA_050740915.1 Gammaproteobacteria bacterium
CTGCGCTCGGGATCTCGCGTTCCGGCGGTGCTCGGAATCCTCATGTATTTCAATATACACTGCGGTTCCTGCGCTCCGGCGGAACGCGACCTCCCTTCGCTCGCGACGGTTTTTCACAAACTCTCAGTTCTTTGCTGTCTTCTGACCCAGCGCGGGAGAAGGCAACGCGCCAACCATAACCGGCATACCGTTGGCCACTTGCAAGGCGCCTTGAAGCGCATTCCAATCGATATCATAGGCCCCGAGTTGATAAAGCTCTGCGTCGATTGCGGCGCGATGTTGATCCAAGTTCGCTCTATCTTCCTCCAAAAGCGGGTGCGCTTCGAAATAAACCAAACCGTTGGCGCGACCTAACTTGTATGGCTGATTCAGGATGCGCACCGGCGTGCCTACGTTGACTTGCGCGAACAAACTGGCGATGTCCCTCGGATATAGGCGGAGACACCCGTGGGTTACTCGCATGCCGATACCGTAAGGTTTATTTGTGCCGTGGATCAGGTATCCTGAAATCCCCAGGCGCAATGCGTATTCTCCCAGTGGGTTGTCTGGGCCAGGCCGCACTATCTTGGGTAAAGGGTCTCCGTCTGCCGCATGTTCTGCGCGTATGGACTCCGGTGGATACCAAGCCGGATCCTTTTGCTTGGACATTACTTTAGTGAGCACCTGGGGCGTTGACCAATCTTGGCGGCCAACGCTGATGGGATACGTTATCACCACCCCTGCTTCCCGGGCCCTGGGTCTTGGGTAGTAGTACAAACGCATCTCGGGGACGTTAACGACGATTCCTTCCCGCGGTGCTTTAGGCAGGATATACTGGCTCGGCACCACGACTTCTGTGCCCGCCCCTGGCAACCAGGCATCCACGGCGGGGTTTGCCAGCCGGATCTCCCAAAAGCCCATATTATAGGCACGCGCGAGATCGGATAAGGTATCTTCGTGTTCCGTCGAGGCCAGTCCCAACGCGCCAACCACATTGTCGCCATTGGAAGGTACGATATAGGTATCGGCCTTTGCCCCTAGTGAACCCAAAGACAAGCCGCTCAGCACCCAAAGCGATAGCACTGTGTGGGTCAATCTCATGTTTTCGACGCCTCTACAATTTACTGGACCACTCCGAATTGAAGTGCCCGGCGGTAGATGGATTATGCTGCACAGGTTCGATGGCAAAAACTGCGCCGTTTGCTTGCGATGCTAAAAATGATGAGGAATGATAAGACCTTAACGGATAAGCAAGAAACCGCTTTGAAAAAGTATAGGCTGTTATCGGGGGCACAGCGTCAATCTTCCGCCGTTTCCTTGGCTTGCGAATACGGCTCAGAGATGTCTTCCCCCCGGGGGTTGCGGCCTGGAGCGTGCTCCAAGGTTTCCAGGCGACTATCCACGGAATGTAGATGATCCAATATAGCATTTATCGCGTTGGCGATCGGGTCGGGCATATCGGCCGTGGTGCCGTAGGCCTCGAACCCAATCTTCTTAGCCATCTCTTCGCGTTGCTTCGTCCTGTCGCTCTTGGTGGTCACGATCTGGCCCGGGACACCGACCACCGTGGCGCACTCCGGCACGTCTTTCACCACCACCGTGTTAGACCCTATGCGCGCATTCACTCCTACGGTGATGGGACCCAAGATCTTCGCCCCCGCGCCAACGACAACGCCATTTTTCAACGTAGGATGACGTTTGCCTTTCTGCCAGGTCGTGCCCCCTAGGGTTACCCCGTGATAAAGCGTACAGTCGTCCCCGATCTCGGAGGTCTCTCCGATGACGATCCCCATGCCGTGATCGATAAAGAACCGCCGCCCGATCCCGGCACCGGGATGGATCTCGATGCCAGTCAACCAGCGCGCGATGTGCGAGAGCATGCGGGCGGCCCATTTCAACCCACGTTCCCACAGGAAGTGGCTGATACGGTGAAATAAGATGGCGTGTAAGCCAGGATAAGTGGTCAGCACCTCGAAGGTGGTGCGCGCCGCCGGATCGCGCTCAAACACGCAGGCGATATCTTCTCTTAAACGCTGAAACATGGCAGTGTAGCTACGATTGCTCCTAAGCTTTTGTTACAACTCGCTTCCGTTCAATGGGCTTGCTTCGGCTCAAGCGACTGCACCCGGCGCAACTGCTCCTCTAGCTTGTGGATGGCACTCAGGCTTTCCTCGCGCCGAGCGCGTTCCTGCTCTGCGACATGGATGGGTGCGCGTTCCAGAAAACTGGGGTTGGCGAGCTTGGCTTCTGTGCGCTGCAAACTCTGACGCAGCTTATCAAGTTCCTTGTTCAGCCTCGCTGCCTCTTCTTTCGGATCGATGAGATCCGCCAAGGGAATGAGGATAGTCATTTTCCCGGCTAAGGCCGTCGCAGCCTCCGAGACATGGCCTTTGGTGATCAGGTGTACTGCATCCAAACGCGCCAGTTCCCGGATCGCGCCAACATTTCGGCTCAACCACACCACCTCTTGTTCGGCCTCCCCCTGCACCAGCACCTGCAAGCGCTTCGCCGAGGCGATGTTCATCTCCGCTCGGATGTGGCGCACGCCGAGAATAAACCTCTTGACCCAGTCAAACTCCTCTATGGCGGCCTTATCGATCTCGTTGCTATCCGCTAAGGGGTAGGGCTGGGTCATTATGGACATTTCTCCCGCGGCGTTCGGAAGGCGGCCCCAGATCTCTTCGGTGATAAACGGCAAGAAAGGATGCAACAAGCGCAGCAACTCGTCCAAAACGATCAACAAAGTTTGACGGGTCCCTTGTTTGTTCTCTTCCCGAACCGTTTCATCGCTCAGCACACACTTGGAGAATTCCAGATACCAATCACAGTAGTCATCCCAGGTGAATTTATGCAGCGCCTGCACCCCCAGATCGAAGCGATAGGTGTTGATGGCCTCGATCACCGCCTCTTTCGCTTGCTGCAAGCGGGAGAGGATCCAGCGTTCGGCGAGGCCCAATTCCGCTGTGGTTTGCTGAACAGAGCGCGTCGCCATCAGCACATAGCGCGCGGCGTTCCACAGCTTGTTGCAGAAATTGCGATGACCTTCGATGCGTCCGAGGTCAAAGCGGATATCCCGACCTTGCGTGGCTAAGGACGCGCAGGCGAAGCGCAGCGCGTCGGTTCCGTAGCTTGGGATCCCTTCGGGGAACTGCCGCCGCGTGGCTTGTTCTATCTTGGGCGCGTCGGAAGGCCGCATCAATCCCGTGGTCCGTTTCTCCACCAAGCGATCGACCTCGATGCCATCGATCAGATCGATGGGGTCTAAGATGTTGCCCTTGGACTTGGACATCTTCTGTCCATCGGCATCACGCACCAGGCCAGTAATATACACCTCCTTGAATGGCACCTTGCCGGTGAACTTCAATCCCATCATGATCACGCGTGCGACCCAGAAGAAAATGATGTCGAAACCGGTGACCAATACGCTTGTGGGATAAAAGGCTTTCAACTCTGCGCTTTGCTGCGGCCATCCCAAGGTCGAGAACGGCCACAGCGCGGAGGAGAACCAGGTGTCCAGCACATCCGGGTCACGCTTAAGGGTCAAATCGTCAGGGAGCCGATGGCGGCTTCTCACTTCTTGCTCCGAGCGGCCCACGTACACCCGGCCCTCAGCATCGTACCAGGCGGGGATACGGTGGCCCCACCAGAGCTGGCGACTGATGCACCAGTCCTGGATGTTTCGCATCCACTCGAAATAGGTCTTTGACCAATTCTCGGGGACGAAGCGGATAGCGCCCTCCTCCACCGCCTGGATCGCTGGCCGAGCCAAGGGTTCGACCTTGACGAACCACTGATCGGTGAGGTAGGGTTCGATTACTGCGTGCGAGCGATCACCCCGCGGTACCATCAAGCGGTGGTCCTCGACCTTCTCTAACAAGCCCTGGGATTGCAGATCTTGCACGATGCGTTTGCGCGCTTGGTAGCGATCCAGCCCTCGATAGGGCGGCGGACCGTTCTCATTGACCTTGGCATCTGGCGTGAAAACATTGAGCATGGGCAGGCTATGCCGCAGCCCGATCTCATAGTCATTGAAATCGTGAGCCGGGGTTATCTTGAGGCAACCCGAACCGAAGGCCGGATCGACATGCTCATCGGCAATAACGGGGATCTTGCGCCCCGTTAAGGGTAACTCAACGAAAGCGCCGATCAAACCCTGGTAGCGCATGTCCTGAGGGTGCACGGCGAGGGCCGTGTCACCAAGCAGGGTTTCCGGACGCGTGGTGGCGACCACGACATGGCCCGCTCGATTCGCTAAAGGATAGCGCATATGCCACAAGTGTCCCTGCTCTTCCTGCGAAACCACCTCGAGATCCGAGATCGCCGTGTGCAGCACGGGGTCCCAGTTCACCAGACGCTTGCCGCGGTAAACGAGGTCCTCCTCGTAGAGGCGGCAAAACACCTCGGTCACCGCCCGCGATAAACCTTCATCCAGGGTAAATCGCTCCCGCGCCCAATCCATGGATGTCCCAAGCCGCCGCAACTGCTCGGTGATGGTCCCACCGGACTGTTGCTTCCATTCCCATACGGCATCAACGAAGCGCTCCCTTCCCAGGTCTTGCCGGCTCTTGCCTTGCTCTGCCAGTTGTCGCTCGACGACCATCTGGGTGGCGATCCCGGCGTGATCGGTGCCGCACTGCCAGAGGGTGTTGCAGCCGCGCATGCGGCGGAAGCGGATGAGGATATCCATCAGGGTGTCCTGGAAAGCATGGCCCATGTGCAAACTTCCGGTCACATTTGGAGGGGGCAGCATGATGCAGTAGGATCCCCCGCTACCGGATGGGGCGAACAGCCCCGATCGCTCCCACCATTGGTACCATTTGCTTTCGATGGCATGCGGGTTGTAGGTCTTCGCCATCTCTGGCTCTGAGACGGGCTTCTCCGTCGCTCGAGCAGGAACATGGCGCGCTGCGCCGAGAACCCCCTCCTCAGACTGGATCCCGTTCCTCCCATCGGAAATGGCTGCGCTCATCTGTTTAGAACCCCAGGCTTCTTCCAGGGACTTCAGCGTCAACTCCAATTCTGATTTCATCTCGCTGATCACCTGTTGTACGTCGTTCAAGATGCGTTCATGCCCCGCCGCCACGATGGCCTTGACGTCCGCCACGATGCGCTGATGCAGCTGTCCCTCCTGCGAATCGGCGCCGGAATCGGGTAAGGGCGCCACGGATGACAGCAGCGATCCTCGGTTCACGACGTCGCGCAGCACAGGCACCCGGTCCGTGTCGTTCCCTCCATCTTCGCTCGAGTCATAATCGAGTGCTTGTATCGTGCCGACCCGTCGCTCGATGAGCTCCTCCAGCCGTTCAATGGCCTTGTTTAGATCCCGAGCAGGGGGATCCTCGCTATGTTGATTCATCGTCCGATTGTATCTGGTGGGTGCTGGGACTGTAACCGTGCTCCTGGTAATAGCGATAGCGCGCGCGCGCCTGTTGTCGCCGCTCTGGGTCGACCACTTCGAGCACGCGTTGAAAACGCGGAAAAAACTCGGGCACAGGGTGGGCCAGATTGATCAATATCTGGCCGAACCCATGGGGAGGCTCCCCGCAACCGACGAGGATCGGTGTCTCGGGCTGCGGATCGTCATCGACCTGGGCGTGCGGCAAAAAGCTGATGTCGCGAAAGGTCCAAAGCAGGTCATCGATAGCCTTGGCCTGTAGCTCGGAGCCAGTATGGATATAAATCCGGTGATTTTGCCGCCACGCCTTGGCGGCCAGCTTGCACACGAATCGATCGCCGGCGGTGTCGTTCAAGATATAAAAGTCGATTTGGGTCACGCGGCCGGTTTTTCGCGGGTCAGGATCGCCCGAGCAGAAATTCCACCAGCAGAGGCACGGGGCGGCCGGTGGCGCCCTTGGTCTTTCCGGTATCCCAGGCCGAGCCTGCGATATCTAAATGGGCCCAGCGCAAGCTCTTGGTAAATCGAGATAGGAAGCAGGCGGCAGTAATGGTACCTCCCTCCCTACTGCCGACATTGGCCATGTCGGCGAAATTGCTATCTAAACTCTCTTGGTAGTCATCCCACAGCGGAAGCCGCCACACACGGTCACCAGAACGCTCTCCTGCGGCGAGCAGCTCGCCAGCGAGATCTTCATCGTTGCTCAACAGCCCGCTCGCGTGCTTGCCGAGCGCGATCACACAGGCCCCCGTAAGAGTCGCCACATCGACCACTGCCGCCGGTCGGTAGCGCTCCGCGTAGGTCAAGGCATCACAGAGGATAAGGCGTCCTTCGGCATCGGTATTGAGCACCTCTATGGTCTGTCCCGAAAGGCTGGTCACGATATCACCCGGCTTGTTCGCGTCGCCATCCGGCATGTTTTCACAGGTGGGTATGAGTCCCACCACCGAGATCGGCAGCTTGAGTCGAGCGACCGCCACCAAAGCCCCCAACACAGAAGCCGCGCCACACATATCAAACTTCATTTCATCCATTTGAGCGGCCGGCTTGATGGAGATCCCACCGGAATCGAACGTTATCCCCTTTCCCACCAGCACTACGGGATCCTTGTTCCCCTTCCCGGAGTTATACTCCAGTGCGATCATTTTCGGAGGCTGACGGCTGCCGCGGGCGACTGAAAGCAAAGCCCCCATACCCAGCTTTTCCATATCGGCTTGGTTTAAGACCTTGGTTTTCACAGAAGCATATTGTCTGCCCAAGGTCTTTGCTTGGTTGGCGAGATAGCTCGGGGTGCAGATGTTGCCCGGCAAGTTGGCTAGGTCTTTCGCCAAGCCCATCCCTTCGGCGATCGCCTGAGCTTGCGTAAGCGCGCTTCTTTGCCTGTTTACGTCGTTCTTTTCGCTGGCCACGACGAGTTTCTTAAGCTTGGGGAGCGCGGCATCGGCGTTGGTCTTAAGCCGGTTAAAGCGGTAGACCCCGGCAGCAAATGCGGTCGCGATACGCTTGAGCTTGGACTCGAGATCGAGCCCTTGCACCTCGATATCCGCCAGATAAACCGCCGCGTCCCTGGCCCCAGTGCGGGTCAAGACCGCGGCCGCCTCTAACAACGCGCGCTGAAACTGGGAGTCGCTAAGGGGCTGATCGCGTTTTCCGCAACCGACCAGCAACACCCGCGCCGCGTTGGTGCCGCTGACCCCGTGCAGGATCAGGGTCTCTCCGGGCTTTCCCTGCAGGTCTCCGCTTTTGAGGATTCGGGAGATCTGACCCCCGCTCGCCTCATCCAAGCGCACCGCCGCTTGGGATAAAGAGCTTCCTTCGAAGACACCGGCAACGATGCAATCGCTGCGCTGCTTTTGCGGTTCACTTTGTTTTACTTCAAAATCCATCGCCACTCCGTGAAAACTTTAAAGAAAATGATACTGGTATTTCCCCTCGACTGGGGGCACCTCTCGTTCAAGCGGCGGCTACAGACGCGTACCCACAGAAAGTGAACGCTAGGGCAGCGCTTACACGCTTTCCGCTCTCTTGATAAAGTGTATTCTTTTCAGTAGTTACAAGCAAAAGCGCCGTGGCGAGCCTGATCCTTGAACGCTACCTGATAAAGGAAACCCTGCGTACCTGGGCCGCAGTGTTCGTAGTGCTCCTGGCTGTCGTCATCAGCGTGCGGTTTGTACGGTTTTTAGGTGACGCCGCCGCAGGGAAAGTGGCCGGTGATCTGGCATATCAAATGGTGGGGTTTAAGCTCATTACCAGTTCCTCCATGATGATCCCGTTATGTCTTTTATCTCGCCGTGTACTTAACCTACAGCCGCATGCAACGGGAAAACGAATTGACGGCGATAGCGGCAACGGGTCTTGGAGAAACCTTTTTCGTCGGCGTGAGCTTAAAGACGGGTCTCGCAGTTCATTAGCTGCGACGCCCGTGACCATGTGTGTGGCAACTGGAATGGGAGCGGCGGGGGGTGTTTGAGGCGATGCAGTAGCCTAGGAGCCTGTCGGACTTAAGGCGGAACTTTTGATGTGCAAACCGATCGGATCGGCAATGGATTCAATGAGCGAACGTGCATGAGCCACTTCCGTCAATGCGATCGTGACACACCCTACCTGC
>JBOIEG010000263.1:0-1756 GCA_050740915.1 Gammaproteobacteria bacterium
GGTTACCACTCGGAAGCCAATCTGAAGGAGTTAGCGGGAAAGACGGTTGAGGGCTATCTCTGCGACAACGGCTATCGGCGGCGCGATGAGCGTTATGCCGGGCAGGACCCACACCAGGCCAAAGCTGACCCGCTGTGGGACAAACGCCCCCAGGAGCAAAAGGCCAACCGTTTCGGTCCGGTGGACTTCCGCTTAGCCGAGGACGACTTGCACTGCCTCTGCCCGGCAGGCAAACGGCTCTATTCGAAGGGTTCGAACTGCACCTTCAACGGCTACGCGGCGATGAAATTCCGTGGCGCTGAGCGCGATTGCGTGCCATGCGCCCGCCGAGTCCCGTGTTTGCGCACGCCCAAGAAGACGAAGACCCGGCAGGTAGCGTTCTTCCAGGGCAAACGCGAGGGACACGAAACTCACACCGACCGGATGAAGGCGAGGATCGATTCGGCGCTTGGCCGGCAGATGATCGCTCGGCGCTTCGCCACCGTGGAGCCGGTGTTCGGTAACCTGCGAGGGAACAAGCGGCTTGACCGCTTCACCCTGAGAGGCCGCAGCAAGGTGGACGGGCAGTGGAAGCTCTATTGCCTCACTCATAACGTCGAGAAGCTGGCCCATCATGGGTATGCCAGGTGAGGGCGACATGAGCACCCTCAACGCTCCGTCCGGAGCGAGGGTTGAAGCTCACAGGGAGGAGCAAACGGCCCACCGAGTGTTACCGGGGGCGGTTGGGAGGGCACCGCCATCCGACCGATGGCCCCGTGAAAAAAAATCGCCCCGCGGCCCGGAAGGGTCTTCAGAAACGGGTTTTTCTACAGCCTCGTTAGGCACGCTTACTCGTTTACACGAACCTGGGAGGTCCACTGATGTCGGGCTATGCCTTTGACAATGCCTGGAAGGAAGCGCGCTGACGCCTCGGCCTCTTGGAAGAGGCGCTGGATCCTGCGACCGTGCGTCGCATGGAGAGGATCGGTGTAGAAGCGGGATGGCAATGTCTCGACGTCGGAGCAGGCGGCGGCTCCATGGCACAGTGGCTCGCAGGGAAGGTGGGCCCTAGTGTAGTGTCCCTTAAATAACTTTACAGTTAAGCCGCCTTCTTTTTTCCCTCGAGGCAGGGTGGATCTGGGCTTGATCTGCTCCATTTTGACCCGCGCCCGCTCGATCTTCTTGATGATGTCCTCGACGGTGGCCGTCCAGATGAAGGGCTTGGGATTTTGGTTCCAGGGCGCCCAAGATAATCCGGCAGCGCAGCGCCATCTGTTGCGGAGTTCCGTGTGCGGATCCCCCTGTCTCCAGCGGCGTGCGTTCAGCCGGCTGCAACTTGATCGCCACGCGGGTGTTCGGCAGGAGCGAGACCATAGCAATCACTGGAAAGTCTGTAAAGTTATTTAAGGGACACTACACTAGCCTTGGAAGAAATTGACCAGCATTACCGAAATGTTGAGGCATCTGCACGGCTCTATTTTCACTATCTAACCCAACTGCTGCGGAACTTTTCCTTGGAAAAACGGTAGCAGAAATTGAGGAGGAACTAGGTGCGGTTACTGAAGAAAATCAACATCTGGTTTCGTTGAACCTATTAGCCGCAGTTGAAGCGGTTTTCCGTATAGACTACTTATAAAGGTGCTACAAAAGAAAAAAGGCTCCTCAGCAAAATTTGTGGGTAGTTTTCTACTTGATAGACCCCATGGAGTTAAGGGCGTCTGAGGAAAACAACGATTCTGACGCAAGTCCTACAGGCTCTGGCTGTGGATATATGGAC
>JBOIEG010000264.1:0-2055 GCA_050740915.1 Gammaproteobacteria bacterium
CAGCAGGTAGGGTGTGTCACGATCGCATTGACGGAAGTGGCTCATGCACGTTCGCTCATTGAATCCATTGCCGATCCGATCGGTTTGCACATAAAAAGTTCCGCCTTAAGTCCGACAGGCTCCTAGAAGGCGGGCCAAGTAGGCTTCCATTTCGGCGATGTCCAGGTGGCCTTGATCCCACGCGGCATCAGCCGATTGAAGGGCTGCATAATATGGCCTTCGGTCTTCTCTGATTCGCTCAGGGACAATCTGGCGTCCTGGGAGCAGGACGCCAGAGCGGGCGCATAAGAGATAGTAGCAAGTCGCTCTGGCGGTCCTCCCGTTTCCTTCTATGAAGGGATGAATCCAATTTAAACGCCACAACCCATAAGCAGCCAGTTGAGTAGGGGTCAACAAGAACCAGTTTTCGTGGATAAATGAAATAAAGCCGTCCATGAGTTCGGGAACTTCCTTGAAATGAGGAGGCCAGTGATTTCCTACATAAATGGGCTCTTCGCGGAAGCGTCCGCCAAACTGTGATATGTTGGCGACCGCGACGTGATTCAAAGCCCATAGCGCATATTTGTCTAGTGCAGTAGGCCCTTGTTTCAGACCAATTTCGATGCAATTGGTTAGGAGGTCGTACTGCCTGATTAGGTTTTTCTCTTGGGCTTTGGTATAAAGGTCTGGATTGTCGTTTTCTATGATTAGCATTCTAAAAAAGAATGCCCGGGATACGCGTGGGACACCCGGGCACCTCCCCCTATGAGCTTTATTCAGCCTCGGGCCATACGGATGCTCTTTGAGGCGCTCCGAATAGAGTCTTTAGTAATGTTGGCGGACTCAGGCGCATTGCCATAAGCGAAACTCACTCGTTGTTCTTGAAGTTCTTCCTCGGTTATTTGCGTCGTACGAGCTTTTTTCAAGAGCTTATCCAGCTCTGGATGGTTTGGGGCTGGACCAAGAAACGATTTGCGAGCGGCCATGTGCTTTCTCCTCGTTGGTGTAACTAGTGTGCTAATTATGACCCATATATCGTTTTTTGCCCACCGCTTGGCAGCGGCTTTTTTTGCTATCTCCGAGCGCTGTTTATCCGACAAGGCTGCGGCTCTAGCCCTCCCGCCCTTCAATCCACCGAGGCGCCCTAACGCCACAGCGGCCGGGTTCTTGCCGTCGTTCGCTTCGGTGTCTGGCGGAGCTTCCCCGGTCGCCATGTCTACAATAAGCTTGGCTAGCTTGTTAGGATCTCTTGGTTTTTTGCTTGACCGTTTGAGCATGTGCCAAAATGGCACAGTGGCGGGGGATTAATCAACGGGCGGGCGAATTCAAACTGAGACACCACCCTTTGCTGCAGCCCGTTGCTTCTCTTTTCTAGCCGAGCACCGCGAGCATCTCCTGCACCCGGGTGAACTTCTCCCGCGGTTTGCCCTTGGGTTCCCCGCGCGCGATCTCCGCTTCATCGACTCTTCGCCATTGCGCGAAGTCGATAAAACGCACCTGGCTTTCGGCGAGCAAGGGATAGAGGCCTTCGGCGCCAGCCTTGCTTTCACCGCTGTTTAAGGCCTCGAGATCGGCCAGCAGGGATCCCACGGTGGCCACGCTATCGGCCCGGTTGGTTCCTATGATCCCGGTGGGGCCACGTTTGATCCATCCCGCGGCATAAAGCCCCGCGACGACGTGACCATTCTCCATGATGCGCCCGCCTTCGTTAGCAAACACGCCGCGGCGCTGGTCGAAAGGCACGCCCACCATGGGCACACCGTGATACCCGATGGAGCGAAACAGCAAACCGCAAGGGAGCTCTTCGTATTCACCTGTGCCCCGTGCGGATTGCGCAAAAGGCTCGCCTTCGAGGCGATTTTGTTCCAGCACGAGTTTCTGAAGGCGGCTCTCACCCAGTAGCTTTACCGGGCTTTTCAAGAACCGAAAATAGCAGCGACGATGTTTGCCGGCGCCGTCTTGGGAAGCGAAGCGTTGGAAGATCTCCACGTTTTTTGTGTTTCCCGCATTGTTCTTGTCCGCCAGCTCCAGCTCGCTTTGGGGGTTGAGCTTGAGGTCTTGTTCATCGACCATCGA
>JBOIEG010000265.1:0-2609 GCA_050740915.1 Gammaproteobacteria bacterium
GTCCATATATCCACAGCCAGAGCCTGTAGGACTTGCGTCAGAATCGTTGTTTTCCTCAGACGCCCTTAACTCCATGGGGTCTATCAAGTAGAAAACTACCCACAAATTTTGCTGAGGAGCCTTAAAATGATTTTGACTTCCTTGCAGGTCTGCCGCGACACGGTTTCCTCGATAGATTCCGGCGAAATGTCATAGTTTGGGTGCGGCTTTAGAGGGGTGTAGCCGTAAGTTTTACGCATTCTATTCGAGAAGTAGCAGGCTCGTGGGCGCATTCCCTGAGTGTTTGAAAAAGTTGCCGATAGCGACGGGGGCATCGTTGAGCCATGGCGGGTGTGTACTAGCGGCGATCGAAACGAAAGATTAAAGGGTAGAGGAGTGTAGAGGTGGAAATCCACGAATACCAAGCGAAAGAGCTATTGGCGAGTTTTGGAGTGAGTGTGTTGCCTGGGGGGCTGGCCTATAGTCCCGAGCAGGCGGTGTACCGTGCCAAGGAGATCGGGGGAGAGCACTGGGTGGTGAAGGCGCAGATCCACTCAGGCGCTCGCGGTAAGGCAGGCGGGATCAAGGTATGTGCCTCGGACAAAGAGATCTGGGATGCGGCGGAAGAGTTGCTGGGCAAGCGCCTGGTTACCCGCCAGACCGGTGCGCAAGGCAAGGTAGTGTACCGGCTGTACATCGAGGCGGCGACGGAGATCGAGCGGGAGATCTATCTGGGTTTTGTGCTCGACCGGGCAGCCGAGCGGGTAGCGGTGGTGGCCTCGGGCGAGGGCGGGATGGAGATCGAAGAGATCGCGGTAGAGCGGCCGCAGTCCATCCTGCGGGTGGCGGTGGAGCCGGCGGTGGGGATGCAAGAATTTCAGGCGCGAGAGCTCGCCTTTAGCTTGGGACTACCGCCCGCTTTAGTGAGCCAAGCGGTGACCACGTTGATGGGAGCGTACCGGGCGATGCGGGATTTAGATGGCACCATGGTGGAAATCAATCCCTTGGTAGTCACCAAAGATGGGCGGCTGTTGGCCTTAGATGCCAAGATGTCCTTCGATGACAATGCGCTCTTTCGCCGCCCCCGCATCGCGGAGCTGCGGGATAAATCCCAAGAGGACCCGCGGGAGATGCAGGCCTCTGACCGGGGTTTGAGCTATGTGGGGCTAGAGGGCAACATCGGCTGCATCATCAACGGGGCGGGTCTGGCGATGGCGACCATGGACATGATTCAGCATGCCGGCGGAGAGCCCGCAAACTTTCTCGACATCGGCGGTGGGGCCTCGCCTGAGCGGGTGGCCAAAGCGTTTCGGCTGGTGATGTCCGATGAGCGGGTGCAAGCGATGCTGGTGAACATCTTCGCCGGCATCAACCGCTGTGACTGGGTAGCCGAAGGGGTGGTGCAAGCGGTGCAGAAGCTCAAGCCCCAAATCCCGTTAGTGGTGAGGCTCTCGGGGACCCATGTCGAGGCAGGGCGCCAGATCCTGAGAGAGAGCGGGCTGCCCTTTATCATGGCCGACACCCTTGCCGAGGCGGCGGAGAAAGCGGTAGCGGCATGGCGGGGTTGCGCACGCAAATAATGACAGAGAGAAAAGGCGATGACGATCTTAATCGATGAGAAGACAGCGGTTATCGTGCAAGGGTTCACGGGGCAGATCGGGAGCTTTCATGCCCAAGAGATGATGGAGTACGGCACCAACGTGGTGGGGGGAGTGACTCCCGGCAAGGGGGGCGTGACTCACCTGGGCAAACCGGTGTTCAACACCGTGAAAGAGGCGGTAGAGAAGACCGGGGCGGTGGCGAGCATCATCTTTGTGCCGGCGCCCTTCGCCGGGGATGGGATCATGGAGGCGGCCGATGCCGGGATCCAATATTGTGTGGCCATTACCGATGGTATTCCGTCGCACGACATGATCCGGGTCAAGCGCTACATGCGCCGCTACAAGATGGAGCGGCGGATGTGCCTCACCGGTCCGAACTGTGCTGGCACCATCAGCCCCGGGCGGGCGATGATGGGGATCATGCCGGGGCACATCTACATGAAGGGATCGGTCGGTATCGTGGGGCGTTCGGGCACCTTGGGCTATGAAGCGGCCTCGCAGATGAAGGCCATGGGCATAGGGGTGACCACCAGCGTGGGGATAGGGGGAGACCCCATCAACGGGAGCTCGTTTCGGGACATCCTGGAGCTCTTTGAACAAGACCCCGAAACCAAGGCGGTGGTGATGATCGGGGAGATAGGAGGGCCGCAGGAGGCCGAGGCCGCGCAGTTCTACAAAGAGAACATGGGCAAGCCCCTGATTGGCTATATTGCCGGGCTGAGCGCGCCTAAGGGGCGGCGCATGGGGCATGCGGGGGCGATCATCTCCGCGTTTGGCGAGAGTGCGGCGGAGAAGGTGGAGATCTTACAAGAATGCGGGGTGACGGTGGTGCCGAACCCGGCGGAATTTGGGCCGACGGTGGCCCGGGTGTTGGCGAAAGGGAACTAGGGGCCCGAGTGCGAAGTGAGAGTTTGTGAAAAAACCGTCGCGAGCGAAGGAAGGTCGCGTTCCGCCGGAGCGCAGGAACCGCAGTGTATATTGAAATACATGAGGATTCCGAGCACCGCCGGAACGCGAGATCCCGAGCGC
>JBOIEG010000266.1:0-2488 GCA_050740915.1 Gammaproteobacteria bacterium
GGCTACGAGCCCGTGCTCAAAAAAACCCGCTGGCTGCTGCTCAAGCGCCCCGAGAACTTGACCGAAAAGCAAGGCAGACGACTCGCTGAGATCCTGCAGTACAACCTCCGGGCCGTGCGCGCCTACCTGCTGAAAGAAGATTTCCAGTTCTTCTGGGACTACGTCTCTACGTACTGGGCCGGCACGTTCCTCGCCCGATGGTGCGCTAGGACGATGCGCTCGCGCATCGAGCCCATGAAGAAAGTCGCACGCATGCTGCGCCGACATCGCCCCTTGCTGATGAACTGGTTTCGCGCCAAAGGTGCCCTCTCGAACAGCGTCGTCGAGAGCTTCAACACCAAACTGAAACTCACTACCAGAAAAGCGTATGGCTTTAGCAGCTTCAGAACGATAGAAATCGCTCTCTATCACACACTTGGCGCACTGCCCGAGCCGGATTTCGGCCACAAATTTTGCTGAAGAGCCGGATTTAAAGGGCTTCGCTTTTTATCCGGGCTAGGTGACTTTGGCCATCGCCTTGTGAACAGCAGGCGCTTAGTCGGCCCTTCTAGAACGAGGCATGTTAATCTATTGGTCATGTATGCGCCTGTATCGATTCCTATTCTGTTTTGCCGGATCTGCACTTCATCGGTTACGGAATGGCCATGAACGATCACTTTGGGATGGTTCATCCGGGAGTTCAGAAATTCATCGCAAATCCAAAGCAGATCCGCCGGAGATTGTTTATCAAGTGGGATCCCTGGCCGAATTCCCGCGTGCACGAAAAAGTAATCCCCGGCCTCGGCCATCAAGTTTAGTCTCAAGAGAAAGCGTATATGGTCTTCAGGCACCGATTTCCTGAGGTGGTCTCGAATCCCACCGAAATCTAACGACTTGCTGGGGCTCTGCGGGATCCTCACGCAATAGCTCAGCACCGTCGTATTGCCCTCTAATCGAAACCATGTTGACCCACATTCCACGCCTTCCAAAAAGCGCAAGAACAACTCCTCGTGATTGCCCTTGAGATAGATGCTATGGAATCCTGGCAAGGGTTTCTCCACAAGCAGATCTATGACCTCTCTGGAGTGTAGCCCTCGGTCCACATAGTCTCCCAGATAAATCGCGAGGAATCGGGTCCCCGGAGTGGCTCCAGCCGCATCTAGGCAAATCGCTTCATGCAGCCGACGCAAAAGATCGGCACGCCCATGTATGTCGCCTATTGCATATACGCGTAACCCTTCGGGGATCCAGGGGCTCGACGCTTTCATTGTGTAACCTCGGTGCCCGTTCTCCGGTGCTTAACAAAAGTCTAATCGCGTGGCCATACTACTAAACCGCCGGCGTTAGCGGGGGAATGTAGGCGATTTCGGTTTTCCGCAACAAAAAAAGCTTGATCAGGCACACCCAGGGTCTCGGGACAGTGGCTAATTGAGCCGGTCATTGCCCGCATAAACCTACCGAAAAATGAGGCATCGTCAACAGCAAAATGCAGGGTTTACCTACTCACTACAGCCGGGACTTTTATCTACTAAGCTATTTTAGTTTCAAGAGACTATCGTAACGCAGGAAGTGAAAGAAAATGAAGCGATACTGCTCGATGATGTGTGCGTCGGTTCTTGCGGTGACGATGAATAGCGGATGGGCAGCAGCGGATTCGCTGGATGGAATTGCCGGTTCTTAATAAACCCACGGCGCAAATCAAAAAAGGACAAAAGGGTAATAAAAGCGCCTGAAATTGATGAGAGTACAGGGGAACGAGCGCTTGCCGTGCTTGCGGGTGTTGTGCTATTGCTAGCAGAGCGGCCTCGGCGTTCCTGGTTAGAGAAGTCTTGACTTGGGGCACCTCGAAAAATTCTGGGTGCCCCTGTTCGGTACAAAATCCGCCGCTCGTCTGCAACTTGGATGCTTCTGGGAAGCACCTCGCTCTCTCTTTGGTTGCTTCCCTCGCCCCACTGCGGTTCTGGTTAGGCTTAGTCCGCAGAGAGAGTGCGGGGTTGGTATTGGGGCTTGCCGCGGGACTGGTCATTTGGGGAGCGAGATCGCTTGCTCGAAAAAGCATGTGGTTGCCTTTGGCGGAGGCCACTGCGCGCTCAGTCCACTGGTTGCTCAGTGCGGTTTATCCCAAGCTCGCGTATTAGGTCGACCCGTTTTCATTTTCCCTGCATTGGAGGTAGAGGTAAGCGACTTCACCGCGCGTAAATGGGTGGTCGAAGGCACAAGAACCGCTGGAAAGAGGAGTTCGAATCGCGAAAAAACCCCTTATCTCAGGGATTACTATGCCAAATTGAACTCGTTCATCGCCGACAACCCCCATCGCGGCGGAGAGTAGTCAACCGTCTCATTTATATTCCAGGCCTACAAAATGGATACAGTTGCAAGAGGGGCTAGTGTAGTGTCCCTTAAATAACTTTACAGACTTTCCAGTGATTGCTATGGTCTCGCTCATGCCGACCACCCGCGTGGCGATCAAGTTGCAGCCGGCTGAACGCACGCCGCTGGAGACATGGGG
>JBOIEG010000267.1:0-1107 GCA_050740915.1 Gammaproteobacteria bacterium
CCTCAAGCCCCATAAAGACCGCCGGCACCATGTAGGGGGGTAGCTTCGCCCGCAAATAGCCCCGCAAGGCCTCAGGCTCCACCCCCGCCCCTACATAGTAGGCCACCAGCCGCCGCTCCCCCGGGGCGTCCTCCCGCACCAGGACCACCACCTCCTGCACCCCGGGGTGCCCCCCCAACACCGCCTCAATCTCCCCGAGCTCAATGCGAAAACCTCGCACCTTGACCTGATGGTCCATCCGACCGAGAAACTCGATATTGCCATCGGGGAGATAGCGCGCCAGGTCCCCGGTCCGATACAGCCGCGCCCCGGGGAGCGCACTGAAGGGATGGGGGAGAAACTTCTCGGCGGTCAATTCAGGACGATGAAAATAATCCCGCGCCAGACCATCGCCACCAATGTACAACTCGCCTGCAACTCCCACAGGTACCAGCTGCAGGTGGGGGTCGAATATATAAACTTGGGTATTGGCAATAGGCCGGCCGATGGAAACAGAAGCACCGATTTGGCCCACCTCCGTGAGCGGGTGGCAACAGGTAAAGGTGGTGTTCTCCGTCGGACCATAGCCGTTGATGAGCTTGCCCCCCCTTATTGCCTTTAACACCTTTCGTACATGAGGCACGGATAACACATCCCCACCGGCCAAAAGCTGCCGCACACCCCCCAAGTCCTCAAGCCGTTGATCCACCATCTGGTGGAACAGACCCGCCGTGAGCCACAGCGTCGTCACTCGGTATTGCCGCAATACCTCGGCCAACTCCTCCAAAGAAGGAGTATAGGCCGGAAAGACCACTAGCCGCGCTCCATTCAGCAGGCTGCCCCAAAGCTCCAGTGTCGCAGCATCAAAAGAAATGGGGGCAAACTGGAGAAAGACTTCCGTAGCTGTCAAGTCAGCATAGTGAGTCTGTTTGACCAATCGCACCACACTTCGGTGCATGATGCTGGTGCCTTTGGGCCTTCCCGTCGACCCCGAGGTATACATCACATAGGCGAGGTGCTCAGAGCTCACTGAGTGGGGCGGATTACCCTCAGGCCCCCGGGCAATCCTCCCCCACTCCCTATCGAGGCAGAGGACCTGCGCTCGGGTCGGGGGCAGGGCGGGGGCTA
>JBOIEG010000268.1:0-4217 GCA_050740915.1 Gammaproteobacteria bacterium
GTCCATATATCCACAGCCAGAGCCTGTAGGACTTGCGTCAGAATCGTTGTTTTCCTCAGACGCCCTTAACTCCATGGGGTCTATCAAGTAGAAAACTACCCACAAATTTTGCTGAGGAGCCTTAAAAGTAAATGTTGCGGATCAACTCCATCATGTTCACGGTCTTGCCCACGCCAGCGCCCCCGAATAGCCCGACCTTGCCCCCCTTGGCGAAGGGACAGATGGCTCGCGACGATTTTTTCACAAGCTCTGAGGTGACGATGAAAATCTTTAAGCTTGTTAAACCGCCGCCGCGCCACGGACGATCTCCGCCAACTCTTGGGTGATCAACGCCTGCCTAGCCTTGTTGTAAATCGAGGGCCAGGATCGAATACTTTTCACAATCCCAACTCTCCCTGCCCCTCGATTGCTTCCCCCGCAACATTACTCTCCAATCGCGGGCCGACCTCGCGGCCTCGCCTCGCGCCGCTGCCCCGTCATGCGCGCGATCTTGGCATAGAAGCGCTCATTGGCCAAAGGCTGGCTTTGATTCAGCGCGAGCCGTATGTCACTGAGGGCCTCGTCATCGAGAGGGGGCCGCAACAAACCGCGGTAGGCCCTTCGGCGTGCCTTGTCGCTTCATGTTGGAGGTTGCCTCATCACTCTGTTTGACTGACTACTAGGCCACATCGCATCTTCCCACCACAGCTTATCCGCATTGGGCCGTAGCGTCTCGGCTCATCTTACGGCGCTGTCCCGACCGGCAGATGAGACCTCTTGCGCGCGGCTCGAATTAGGTTCGAACCCGATGGCATGGACAAACGAGCAACGATTGGCTATGAATCATATTGGCGGGTTCGTCTCAGACCGGCGATGGCGAGACCGCCTTTTTTTTAGCGGTTGCGCTAATGCAACTGGTGAAGGAGGACTATTATTGTGAAGCGATCGATTCGTCACTGCCTAACTGCGCTTCTCTTAGGCCTGGTCAGCCCGATGGCGCTTGCCGCCACCGACACCACCACCTTCGACGTCACCGCGACCATCGTGGCCGCCTGCGATGTCAGCGCGACGAACCTCGGGTTCGGCGACTACGATCCCTCAAGCGGCACAACGCTCGATGGCAACTCCACCGGTGAGTGTTTCCTGCACCAACGGCACCCCGTATACCGTCGCGTTCAACGTGGCGACGGGCGGGGGTAGCTTCGCGACGCGAACCATGGCCTCAGGCGGGAACACACTCGCTTTCCTATTCAAGCTGATTTTATTTCACGAAACATACAGCCGTGCCTTGGCATCGGGCTAGGTGTCGGGGCACATCGCGTGATCTCGATAACAAGGGGAGGGACTATGAAGGGGCTAGCGATAGCGCTTGCGTTACTGATAGCAATCGTGCCGGTATTCGCGAAAGAGGATTCGGCACACGCCGTAACCGGCAGCGTGGCCTTTACCACCGATTATCTCTTCCGTGGGATTTCGCGGACCGACAACGATCCGGCGATCCAGGGTAACTTGCAGTACATCCATAGGCCGTGGGGCGTCTACCTCGGGGCCTGGGCTTCGAACGTGGATACGGTGCCCTCGGACGGTGAGATCGAGATCGACTGGACCGGCGGCATCCGCGGCCAGTTCACGGACACGGGGATCGGTTGGGACCTCGGGGCCATCTACACTCACTTTCCCGGAGATGATCTCGATCCCGAAAAGGACTATGTAGAGGCCAAGCTCGGGCTGAGCTACAAACTTCAAGGGATCCCGTTGGAGCCGGCGGCCTCAGTGACGGTTTATTACTCGCCCGATTTCTACTTTGAAACCGGCGATGCGGTTTACACCGACACCAGCTTGGGGCTTACGTTACCCTATGGTATCGGTCTGGGCTTGCATATCGGGTATCAGGTTGTCGATGAGGTGGACATCGCCGACCTCGATCTCGATGGCGATGCTAACGAGAGCTATGTCGATTGGCGCATCGGGCTCTCGAAAGAAATCTTGGGGATAATGCTCGACGTTAGCTATTGGGACGCCGGGGACGAGGAGTCCCTCTGCGGGGGCTCCGGATCGGAGAATTGCCGGGGCACCATCCTCGGTACAATATCTAAGCGATTCTGATGGCTGTGGGCTTTGACGCCATGGTTATTCGGGATTAGAGCGAAAGCGCGTGGCCGATAACGCCAACCCGGGTAAAGTGCAAGGAAAGCAGGGCATGTCTCATACTCGGTGTGCCGCATCGTCCCTCGTGTGGTGGGTGATCGTGATGGCTGTGAGCCTGCTCAGCCTACCCGCCTCCGCGACCGTCTGCGACGTCGATGCCGACGGCGACATCGACAGAAATGACTATCTCGCGATCCTCGCCGACATCGGGGAAAGCGCCCGTGGGCCCGACGATCCCCGTGACGCCGATCAAAACGGAAGGATCCTGAGCAACGATCCTCAGTTGTGTGCCCGCCGCTGCACCTTGGCGCTTTGCAACATCCCAACCAACCAAGCTCCGATCGCCAACGACCCGGCGCCCACTGTGCCGCCGGTGGCCAACAACGACACGGCTGGGACTACGATGAATACGCCGGTTACTATCAACGTGGTCACCAATGACACGGACGCCAACGGCAACCTCGATCCGACGAGCGTCGCGATCGCGGCCAATCCCGCGAATGGCACGGCTGTCCCTGACGGCAATGACGGCGTGATCTATACGCCCAATTTGGGATTCTTCGGAACAGACGGCTTTACCTACAGGATAAACGACAGCCAGGGCGCGATTTCCAACGTGGCTACGGTGACGGTGGGCGTCAACGCTGCGCCTACGGCCGATGCCGGACCGGATGCGAACGCCGTGACCGGCCAACTCGTGACGCTGGATGGCTCGGCGTCCTCCGATCCCAATGGCGATATGATCACCTACTCCTGGCGGTTCTTGAGCGTGCCGCCAGCGAGCGCGCTTGGGGATGCCGACATCGTGAATCCGGCGAGCCCCGCCCCGATGTTCACGCCCGACGTGGACGGAGCCTATGAGCTGGAATTGACGGTGGCCGATCCGGGCGCGCTGTCGGACACCGACACCGTGGTCATCACGGCTGCGACGCCCAACGTGGCGCCCAACGCCGATGCCGGCCCGGACCAGAATGCGGAAGTCCTGACGCTAGTAAACCTAGACGGCTCGGGCAGCAGTGATCCCGACAACGGCCCGGTGACTCCATTGATGCTCCAGTGGAGCTTTGTGAGCGTGCCGCTTGGGAGTGGGATCGACGAAACTGACCTGCAGCCGGATGCGAACAGCACGCAGCCCAGCTTCACGCCGGATGTGATCGGGCTCTACCGCCTGACCGTCATCGTTTCCGACGGCGATCTCAGTGATTCCGACGATGTGGACATCACCGTCGCGTTACCGAACGTGCCGCCCAACGCCGACGCCGGATCGGACATCGTGGTGCAACTTGGGCCGCCTGCCGAATCCGCTACGCTCAACGACACAGGGAGCAACGACCCGGACACTGGCCCGGTGACTCCATTGACGTTCGAGTGGAGCTTTGTGAACGTGCCGCTTGGGAGTGGGATCGACGAAACTGACTTGCAGCCGGATGCGAACAGCACGCAGCCCAGCTTCACGTCGGATGTCGCGGGCATCTACACGCTGCAGTTGCGTGTATTCGACGGTTTGGATGAAGACTTCGATCAGGTAATGGTGACGGCCAACGCCGCACCGGTGGCCGTGGGCGACTCCTTCACGACGGACGAGGACCTTCCGCTGAACGCGGCTGCGCCGGGCGTGCTCGGAAACGACACCGACGCGAACAACGACGCATTGACCGCGGTGCTGGACAGCGGTTCGAGCAATGCGAGCGCCTTCACCTCTTGAACCCGGACGGCTCGTTCAACGTAAGCGGTTAAGCCAACCCCATCTGTTTTGCGGATTGATTTGTTGTCAGACTGTCCTTGGGTCAATGAGAGGAGGACAGCGGTGTTGGCGAATCATCCAGAGAATCTTTCCAAAGAGAGCCGCAAGTGGCTGGATCACCTCCGGGCCTGCGAAGCGGCGGGGCAGACGAGGGTGGAGTATGCCCGCGCGCGGGGTCTGAATCTGAAGGGTTTCTACAATGCGAAGACGCGACTCCTCAAGCGTGGGGTGCTAAACCTCCCACCCAGCGCGGGGGTATTTCTGCGGGTGCCCGTGGTCTCGGCGGATAACGGTTCGGTGGGTTTGCGGGTCCACCTGCCCAATGGGGTGGTGGTGGAGTTCGCTC
>JBOIEG010000269.1:0-3444 GCA_050740915.1 Gammaproteobacteria bacterium
CGTTCGGGCATGCGCTGGCGTCATCGCGGCGGTCAGGCCATATTGACGTTCCGCGCTCTTCACCAAAGCGAGCGCTTTGATCGGGGCTGGAGATTGTTGGCAGAGACTTACAAACGCACCGTCGACATCCCAGAAAACGTCGTTCTTTTGCCTAATCGACAACCACATTGAGGCATCAGTATCAGAGATACACCCATCGGCAATCAAATGAACGCCGTAGACGACCTCCAGCACCGGCAGATCGGTGAGCGGCGCGAGCGCGTGCGAATGCAGATCGAGCGCGCAGGGGCCGGTCCAGGCGCCATGCAGCACGATGTCGCTGCGAACGTATTGCACCAGCTCACAAATGCGCGGCTTGCCGTCGACGTGCGGAATGATTTTCAGGAGGAAATTTGGCTCGCTGAACATTCGCACCGTCGCGTCTTGCGCAAGCGCGCGGTGCTTATAGCCCATGGTTCCCTTGGCAACCTGGACCGGGCCGTACTCGAGCGTACCGACCAATGTATCGTGTTCCACTGCCAAACGCGGCTTCGCGAGTTTTTGCGGAAAGCCCCATAACTCGCGTCCGCCGGAAATTGGCGCGTAGACATCGAGATACATGTTGTGCGTATACGCACCCGGTTTACCGTTGAGCTTTACGGGAATGTGCTGCGCGGCGCCCGAATAGCGGCCGAACCCGGTGCTGCTTTCCATCCGCATGAATTCGCACCTTACCAGCGGCTCGTCGAACGTGAGCGGCTCGGGCACTGCCTCTTCAAGCGCCGCGCGGTCCGTGCGGTAGGTGATGACCAGGTATTCCCTATTCGTGTAGCGATAGGGTCCGCGCGCGAAGGACGGGCTCGTGAGCGGCATGGCGAAGGCGGCCTTTGCGACCTCAGCCGGTTCCACGGGATCGTGCTCCCATCAAGCGCATTTTCTTATTTGCAAAGTGCCTTGCGGCGGCGGTTCTTCCATCGGCGGCGTTGCCTGGGGCGTAGCCCGGTGCTTGCCGACAAGAATATCGTGCATCACATCGAAGACGCGCACGCCGACGTCTTTTGGTATTGGCGCGAGCCAAGGCGCGGCGAGCAATGTGGTGCGGGCATCGGAAAGCCCCTGCTCCCAGCGGTTGTTCATCGTGACCCGACTGAACTCATAGTCCTTGCACGCGCCTTGCGGCTCGTGCGGGCGATAAATGAGCTGCACGATGTCCATCTCGGTGACGCAACCGAATTCATAAAGCCGATTTGCCTGTTTGGTATTGCGGATGTTGGGCGGCAATATTTCCATCAGTTCGTTGATAGCGTGGCGCACCTCGTGCTTCCGCCGGAAGTTCTCGGTCGTGATGCGCGTGCGGCTGGAATAGTGAATATCCTTTTCGCGTTCGCTGACTTCTTCGAGATTTGTCGGCAGCTGGCCACGCGCCTGGAACACGTCCACCTGAAAGGTGAGACGGCTGCGGCGCGGGGAATAGTCCAGCACATATTGCAGGGGCGTGTTGGAGACCAGCCCGCCGTCCCAATAATATTTGCCATCGATTTCGACCGGCGGAAAACCGGGCGGCAGCGAGCCGCTGGCCATTACGTGCTCGGGTCGAATGGTGATTTCCGCGCTGTCGAAATATGCAAAGCGGCCGGTGCGCACATTAGCCGCTCCCACGCTGATGCGCATTTCTTTGGCATTGTTGATGCGATCGAAATCGACGAGCCGCTCTAGCGTTGCCTTGAGCGCCGCGGTGCTATAGTAGCTAGTGGGCGCATTCTGTGACAACCATTCCTGCAGCGCGCGCGGCGCAAAAAAGCCGGGCTGGCCGAACATCATCGCAGCCATCCCGCCGGCCGTTCGCTGCCAAGTGGCCAGAGTTCCACTTAAGCCGGTGGGCCACCACGCGGTAGGAGCTGTGATCCCCTCCCAAAAACCGCGCAACTGGGCGACGCGGTTCTCCGGCGCATTGCCGGCAATGACCGCGGCGTTGATCGCACCGATCGAAATCCCAGCGACCCAGTCAGGCAAATATTCCGAGGAGGCCAGCGCCTCGTAAACGCCCGCCTGATAGCTGCCGAGCGCACCACCACCTTGCAGGACAAGTCCGACCTTCTTGTCATATGACGGCTGACGTGGCGGTGGTTTGAGAACACTCATCGACGCGTCTCCTGAGGAAAAACCTTTCTTCCAGTTACGTTGCTTGGCAACCAATGGGCTGAAACAGCAGGTTCGGCTCGATGCTTGGCGTTGGCTAGTCGCCCCGTTTGTTCGCCCTCGCCTTGTAATGGA
The DNA here is from genome assembly GCA_050740915.1 of Gammaproteobacteria bacterium. Taxonomy (GTDB): domain Bacteria; phylum Pseudomonadota; class Gammaproteobacteria; order JBOHHR01; family JBOHHR01; genus JBOHHR01. The sequence goes on from JBOIEG010000269.1 coordinate 2,254, forward strand.
CGAATAATAAGGATTTAAACGCCCTTCTTCGTCGCGAATCAGGGTATAGCTGAGCCTGTGAGATGTCAAACACGCGAGAGCGACGCGAGATCTCGGTCGAGGATCGGGGCCATTCATCGGTGCAAGGTGCCAAATGTTGGGACATCTGGTGTCTCGGTGCGGCGAAAAGGGGCTGTCGGCTCAGCGAGCTGAATCGGACAGGACGGGGAACCAGCGCGGCGAGTCGCTGCATAAACTCCAGGGGTGACATCACGATATGGTGTCCGGGCTTTACGGCGCGCCGCAGCGTCGGATAGTAGGCGGACCAGTGGCGATTGGCGCGGTGGGTGATGGTGTAGCTTATCAACCCACGATAGGTAGAGCGGGTTGTGGGCGCGATGGGGAGGGTCGTGCCGCCTCCAAACCCGCCCGAACGTCGCGGGAGGGGCCTCAATGAGTAGCAATAGGCCTCAAGGGAAGACGACCGCTCAAGGACGATGGACCAAGCAGCCCAGTTTGCGCCGACGGGAAAAGGCGTCCACTACGAGCGGCGGCGTCCCGAAGAAACCGTCCTCTACCAACTGATCCAAGAACACCTCGAAATCTTCCTGACCCAAGTCGAGCTTGAGACTGGGTCGGGGTTGCCGGATTTTGTCAAAGCGGAGTTCGACGCCTGTCCTGAGCCTGTCGAAGGGCCTTTCTGGAATGTGGCATCCCCAGCTTTCGCTGGGGCAGGCTCTAGCCCATGGCTTTCCTGCGCCTGCGCTGCGCCGACTGTGGCCATGAAAAGCTCGTTGCTTTTTCGTGTAAGAAGTGTGGCTTCTGCCGAGCTGTGGCGCCCGGCGCATGGCCGAGACCGCCGCGCACCTGGTCGATCACGTCATTCCCCGGGCACCGGTACGGCAATGGGTGGTCTCGTTTCCGATCCCGCTGCGCTTGCTGTTCGCGGCCCATCCAGAGCTACTCGCGCCGGTCTTACAGATCGTCCACCACGTTATCGCGACATTTCTGATCCAACAAGCCGGACTCAAGCGCGCTGAAGCTGCAACCGGTGCCGTTACGCTGATACAGCGTTTTGGATCAGTCGCCAATCTGAATAGGTACGCATAATACCCCCGTTGTGCAAGCGATTGATTTTAGTCAAACAGACACTGTTGTTTTGTCAACGTGTCCCCATCGAGAATGAGCTTGCCCGTGGCCTTGAGCCGTTCG
>JBOIEG010000270.1:0-9354 GCA_050740915.1 Gammaproteobacteria bacterium
GTCCATATATCCACAGCCAGAGCCTGTAGGACTTGCGTCAGAATCGTTGTTTTCCTCAGACGCCCTTAACTCCATGGGGTCTATCAAGTAGAAAACTACCCACAAATTTTGCTGAGGAGCCTAAAAAAGAGAGTCGTGTTGTGGTAAAGCGGAAGGTATTGTCCACTAAAAGTACACTCCGGCGGTCTATCCCCCTTTTTCTTTATCCTTCAGAATCTCTGATAACACGTTGAAGCAATATCCAAAACACATTCGCGCTAGACACTGCGCGATGTGCATGACGAAAGATTTGTAATTCATTTAATAGTTAGACGGCGGCACGCACAGGAGGAATGGCATGCAAAGTAAAGTAACCGAGATCGCGCAAGGCACCTTCCGGATCTCAACGTTCCATCCAGATTACGGCATCCAGTTCAACCAATTCCTCATCAAGGATGATGAGCCATTCCTGATGCATACGGGCTTCAAGAGAATGTTTCCTGCCACGCTGGAAGGCGTTGCTTCGATCATCGATCCATCGACAATTCGCTGGCTGGGCTTCAGCCACTTTGAGTCAGACGAATGCGGTGCCTTAAATGAATGGCTCAAGGTTGCACCACGCGCGCAGGCAGTCTGCAGCTTCGTAAGCGCGGTGGTGAATGTAATTGACTTCGCCGACCGCGCCCCGCGCGCCCTCGCTGAGGGCGAAGTCTTGCAAACCGGGCGGCACCGCCTTCGGTTTCTATCCACCCCGCATGTGCCCCATGCTTGGGACGCGGGTCTGTTTTTCGACGAGATCGAGAAAACGCTTCTATGCTCAGATCTCTTCTTTCAGCCGGGCGATCCAGATGCGGTAACAGAGTCAGATGTTGTGGGCCGTGCTAGAGACGCAATTCATGCCAGCCTTACGGGGCCGATGACGAAGGACATGCCTTACACGCCATATACGGAGAGCACTCTCCAGCGGCTTGCTGCCTTGGAGCCACGAACCCTCGCTGTCATGCATGGCTCGAGTTTCCGAGGAGACGGCCGGACCGCAATTCTCGCCCTGACAGGGATAATCACGGAGCTTTTGAGCAAAGCGGAGGTCGGTTCTTGACGCATGGAAATTGATAGCCCTGTTGGTGCTCATAAATTCTTCGCCCTGCTGGAATCATTCAATCCTCTTGATCTGTTTTCGCCAAAAGATCTCGGGTTAGTAGACGTAGAGTGCTTGTAATTTTGATGAGGTAAGCCAGGTGAGCATAACCATTCGTCCCATTTCCAATGCGGATACCGAAGCCTGCGGGCAAATCATCTACGAGGCATTTGCGCGTTTTCATGACCGACATCAGTTCCCACGTGATTTCCAAACCCTCGAAGATGCCGTACACCTGACCGGCCTATTCGTCGATCATCCGGCGATCTCCGGTGTTGTGGCGGAGATAGACGGGCGGGTCGTCGGCTCCAACTTCCTCGACGAGCGCAACGCCATCCGAGGGATTGGGCCGATTACCGTTGCTCCTGACGTTCAAGAGCGTGGTGTCGGGCGCCAGCTGATGGGGGCGGTCCTTTTGAGCGGGGACGAGGGGCAGCCGGCATCCGCCTTATGCAGGACGCCTTCAACATGCTTTCGCTCTCGCTCTATGCCTCCCTCGAGTTTGAGGTGAAGGAACCGCTCGCGTTGATGGAGGACAAGCCTAAAGGGAAAGCCCCGATGGGCATCGAGGTGCGGTTGCTTCGGAGCGAAGACCTAGCGGAGTGCGCCTTCCTCTGTATGCGGGTACACGGCTTTGACCGCGCCAACGAACTGCGGGACGCGCTTGAGCTCTTTTCACCAGTTGTTGCCTTGCGCGAAGGCCGGATCACCGCGTATGCCTCAGCGCCGTTCTACTGGAAACTGAACCATGGTGTAGCCGAGACCGAGGAAGACATGTGGGCGCTCATCGTGGGCGCCGGGGCGGTAAGCGTAGAGCCGCTGGCGATGCTCGTGCCATTGCGGCAGGCGAGCTTCTTTCGGTGGTGTCTGCGAGAGGGGTTGCGGGTACTGAAGCCAATGACGCTGATGGCGAAGGGCACGTATCAAGAGCCGAATGGATGCTATTTCCCTTCAGTCTTGTACTGAATGGAACAACAGTCATTTTTAGAGCCCAATAGTAAGTTAGTGGCGGCCTAATCGGGTAGCCGGGGGTGTTGAGCCCCCAGCCCCCGCATCACCACGGCATGCGGGTCCGCACCGGGCGGTTCACAAAGTGGAGCAAGCGCCAAACAGTTAGACATACCCCTGGGCTTTGGATCCAGAGGTCGCGAATCGCGAGCAATCCCTGTTTCGTTAACCACGCAGTGGTGATCCCGGTTTGCATCGCCAGCGTCTTCGACAGGCCAATGGTTTATGGGGTCAGATTTACCTGATTCACCACCATCACCGCTTCCTTACTGACCTCATTCGGTGCGCATATTCGTTGCTCGTCTTCATTACCGTATTGCACCAAAGAAAGAGCAATGGGGGATATTTCACGGTGCCGAAAAAAGGAAAGGAGGAATCTACCGGATAAAATTATCCCCTGCATTCTTGGCTTTCTTACTTTTGCCGCTAGCTGGAAGACCTATATTCAGTTCGCGAATTCCGAACCGCTCCGGTCGTCCATGCGATACCGAACATCCTGGCCTTGCCGGCAGCGGGCCCTTGACCCATTCTTTATTTGCATATACAATTATATGCGGGAACTAAATGTAACGCTCTATGAAAAGCAGCTCCGCGCCTGCGCCAGCCGATAAAATTGCCAGCGAATGCATTGCCGTGCAAGTGCGGTTGCTGAATAGAGTGATCACCAGCCTTTACGATGAGGCGCTGCGGCCGTTAGGGCTCAGGGTGAGTCAGATGAACATCCTGGTGGTCGCGAGCAAGCTCGGGATCGCACAGCCGGCCGTCGTCTGTAAGCTCCTGCAGATGGACGCCTCGACCTTGAGCCGAAATGTGGATCGGATGGTGACACGCGGCTGGCTAGAAAGAGTACCGACAGATGACGCGAGAGAGCAACCGTTTCGGATCACCCCGAAGGGGATCACGCTGCTGGAGGGCGCCCTCAGCGCTTGGGAACAGGGGCAAAGAGGAGCGCGCAAGATATTGGGCAAACAAGGCGTTAGTGTGTTGAGCGAAGTGACGGGCAAATTCCGCCGTCTTCCCCCATAAAAAATTTTGGCTACTTGTTTGTATATACAATTATATGAGAGGTCCATTATGAATTTGCTCGAGCATCCTACAGTGAAAGCGTTTAAAAATCGAAGTGTCACAGGTCCATCGGCGACGACACCGCTGGATTCGGGGTGGCTCAGGCAGCTCGCTCTCGATGCCGGGGCCGATGATGTCGGTCTGGTGGAAATCGGCCGTCCCGCTCTCGACGAGCAACGAGACGATATTCTTGCGTTCTTCCCCCAAACCGAGACGCTCCTGAGCTTCGTTTGCCGCATGAATCGAGAGTCCATTCGGAGCACGGCGCGTTCGGTCGCCAATCTCGAGTTCCACCGCACCGGCGATAAAGTCAATGAGGCGGCCCATAAGATTGTTGCTCGACTCGAGGCGGAAGGCATCCGAGCGATCAATCCCTCCATGGGGTTCCCGATGGAGATGGATCGCTTCCCAGACCGGAAGATCTGGGTCGTGTCCCACAAGCCGGTTGCCGTCGCGGCCGGACTGGGGCACATGGGCATCCATCACAATGTGATCCATCCCCGCTTGGGCAATTTCATCTTGCTGGGAACGGTCTTAATCGGCACGAAGGCAAGCAAGTACGACCAGGCCATTGATTACAATCCGTGTCTTGAATGCAAACTTTGTGTCGCGGCTTGCCCGGTCGGAGCTATTTCGGCGGACGGCCACTTTAACTTCTCCGCGTGTTATACCCACAATTACCGCGAATTCATGGGTGGCTTCACCGACTGGGTGGAGCAGATTGCCGATAGCAAGAACGCGCATGACTACCGCAATCGGGTCAATGCGAGCGAATCGGCCTCCATGTGGCAGAGTCTCTCCTTTGGTGCCAACTACAAAGCCGCCTATTGCATGGCGGTGTGTCCTGCCGGTGAAAATGTCCTCGCTCCGTTTCTCGCCGACCGAGCGAGTTACGTACAGGAGATTGTTCGCCCACTCCAGGACAAGAAAGAGACGGTCTACGTCGTGAAGGGCTCGGATGCCGAGGCCTACGTGGCCAAACGCTTCGCTAAGAAAGAGGTCAAGCGTGTCAACGGCAGTCTCCACCCCCGTAGCATCGATGGCTTCCTTAGAGGCTTATCGTTGGTGTTCCAACGCGATCAAGCGAAGGCACTCAATGCGACCTATCATTTCACCTTCACCGGTGAGGAAGAACGGCGAGCGACTGTCATTGTTCGCAATAGAGCCTTAACCGTAGCGGAGGATCACATCGGCACACCGGATTTGTGTGTGACTGCAGATACCCGCACCTGGCTCCGGTTTCTCGCGAAGGAGCAGAACATCGCTACTGCGCTGTTGCGCCGAAAGATTCGTATCAAAGGCCCACTACGGTTGCTGATCGCCTTCGGGCGATGTTTCCCCAGCTGAATCGCTGACTTCCACGGTTGCTCTGCTGCCGGTCGCTGGTTGGAGCGCATGCTCTTGTATTAAGTTGACGGGCAGCCCGTAGAAAATCTCCAGGCAGGGTTCAAGACCCGTTTGAACTGTCCCGCGTCGTGATCAGTCCCGAGGTAGGTTTCGAGAACCGAGCGGGCGAGGGGAACCCGCCCATGGTTTTTCGTCGTAAGGGAAAGGCCGGGCGTTCCCCCTCATGAAATATTGGAACGGCGATCCCCCATCTCCAAAAATGCTTGTTCTGCTGAATGCGCAAGCAACGATGCCCGCGCCGTTCTGAAACTCACCTAACCTTGACGCTTACCGAAAGCGACCCACTTCTGCTCGGCGAGACGGACCCACCAGTTGACGACGACGCACTAGAGGCACAGTATGACGACGCTAAGCTGACAATACCCTTGATTACTCGGGGAGAAAGCGGCATTGTTCATCGCCAAGCAACGGAGGTTTCGTATGGCGCAGACGCTACGCAAAGTCGATTATTTCTACGTTGAGACTCCGAACACCGCCGGGCAAGGCTCGCAGATCATGGCCGCTCTGCGCGACGCCGGCATCAATCTACTCGCGTTCTCCGGCTTTCCCAGCGGCCGTAAAGTGCAGCTCGATTTCGTTCCCGCCGACCCAGCCCAGTTTAAAGCGGCGGCAAAGAAAATGAAGCTCAAGCTTTCGCTCAAAAAGACCGGCTTTCTCGTGCAGGGCGACGACAAAATCGGCGCGCTCACCGACATCCTGTCCAAGCTCGCAGAAGCTAAGATCAACGTTACGGCGCTCGATGCGGTCACTGCGGGCGAAGGGCGCTTCGGCGCGATTTTCTGGGTGAAGCCCAAGGACGTCGCCAAGACCGCGAAACTGCTTGGCGCAACGTGAGCGAGGCGGCGTGGGGGCCGATATTTTGGCCTTCTGCTTCGGCGGGCCGCAAGGGCCATCTGCTGGTAGTACGCTTTTTCGTGCAAAGCCTGCGCTTCCCGCTCGTAAACAGGGTGGCGTAACTTCCTCCCTGGCGTACGACGTAACGCCGGTAGGTGGCAAACCGGGGTCAGCAGGGCGCCGCTTATGATCAGTGCCGACCAATACGAGCGTTTGCACACAGGTGCGAATTGGTGAAGAAGGTCACGATCGATAGCAGCAAGGTCGCGCGTGTCCCACATCGAACGACCCGCGCGGCAAGCCTGTCGCCTGCGCATCACCCGCACCGATTCCGCGAACTGCTCACCGCCTCTGTTTCCGCGTTTCGGAGAGAATCCCCGGAATGTATTCCCGTCGAGGCTCCATCGCGGGTTAGTCTCTTAGGACCAGAGCCGCATCGCGCTCTTGGCACAATCACGAGTTTGGAGGTCAGCCATGAAACACTCCGGCAATGCCCACGCAAGACGCACCACCACTGAGGGGGCGTGGGCCTATCGCTACAACGCCAAGGTGAGCCGAGGACCATAATGTAAGGATTGGACCTAATACGGCTTGATCTTGGATTACCTCCAATTCTTAGGGAGATCGTCGCCCGAATGCAGCGAAGCGCAACCCGGGTTATAGGAAAGTTCCGTTTCCGTATGTCATCTCATCGGATCTGGGTTTGCACAACTTAGCGCAGTCGCCAGGGTAGCTAGTCGGCTGCAGCGCTCGCTAGGGTCACCGAATGCAAGCTTCCGACTGTCCTGCTATCAGCGGGAACACCTCGTCACGCATGACTTGAGCGTGTGGGCGAGCCGAAGCCTTTGCGGTCCGATACTTGGATCTGCCGCCGCAGGGTGGGGGTGTACCCTAACAGGCCGACCAGCACCACGAGCACGTATAAGATTGAGGCGATGAGCAGCCAGGGGATGGTCAGGGAAAGCCGGAGGCTGAATACCATCAGGAGACCGGTAATGAGTAACGCGCCATAGGCGGGATTGGCAATGCGGTCATCGATCAGCTTGATGCCCCGCAGCGTGAACGGAAGGACGTCTGGGTTGCGCGAGGCGCGAGCGATCCTGATGCCGTAGGTGACATTTGTGCCGATGGCGACGATCGCAGCTAAGACGTGCAGCCATTTCAGCAGCAGATACAGCATGGTTCCTCTTGAAGTGTTTGGGAGGTCCACACGGGAGGGGGGACACCACACGATGCTCCTCCTCCGACAACCTACACGTATACGACGGTTCGGCCGCCTAAGTCAACGTTCCGCAAACAACCGTGGCATCACGCGCAGTAAAATAGGAACCCGGCCGCGCACATCGAGGGACCCGCCTAGGACGAGGACTTCAGGCCTGGCTCTTGGCGTTGCGGCTCGCCGAAAAACCGTAAGCGGTCCCACAGGTAAGCGCTTCGCCCTCGACAAAATCGTGCGAGTCAACGTCACACAACTCCTAGTGAGAACAGCCGGCATGATGGTGGCCTTCGCCATGGCGCTGCTCCTCCCGGCGGGTACCCTCGCCTGGCCTGCTGGATGGACCTTCTTTGTTTTGATATTCGGCTTCACGAGTGGGATGAGTCTTTGGCTGCTTCGGTTCAATCCAGATCTAACCTGGGACAAGGTGTTTCTCGCCCTAATGGGCGTCGCCTTCTTCGCTTGGTTGGCCGTGATGGCGTTGGATGCGGCGCGGTTCCACTGGTCGCAGGTACCGCCGTGGCTTCAAGGAACTGGAGCGCTGCTGCTGTTGGGATCGTTCTACATCTTCTATCTCACGTTTCGTGAGAACAGTTATCTGTCTCCTGCCGTTCGTGTCCAAACTGAGCGCGGCCACACGGTGGTGAGCACGGGCCCGTACCGGTATGTGCGTCACCCGATGTACGCCGCATTCGCTCTCTTCACGCTTGGAACCGCACTCTTGCTCGGTTCCTGGTACGGACTCCTTGGTGGCCTGCTCCTTATTGGAATGGTTGCATGGCGCGCGGTGCAGGAGGAGCGGGTGTTGCGAGAAGAGTTGGAGGGGTACAGCGCCTACATGACGCGAGTGAGATACCGATTCGTCCCTTACCTGTGGTAGCCGTGGTAACGCCGGCGTCGTGGGTGGTTCGACCACAAGTTCGACTCCGATCGTCGATCAGCGCCATTGAGGTGTCCGCGTTCAACGATCTCCGGCCAGTGAGCGCGACGATGACCCAAGGACCTGCTGCGATTCATTTCCTCATAGCGTTTTCTCCCAGGAATGACAATGAATCTTGATCAGTGGTGTTTGCTGTAATCAATTCTGGATTGTATCTCCGTGACCAAACAAGAGGTCACTCAACTCGCGCGATTTCATTCCCTAACAATGCGGGCTATCCAGGCAACGCCCGCACGCCGGGAGAGGCGGTCACATGCTCGGGGCGGATGCCCATGCCAACGAGGCGCGCTGGAATTCGGCGCAACACCGGAAACCGCGCGAGCATCCGAATGAGGAGCGGGGGCTTGAGGACACCACCGCGCCCGAGCACGCGAGAGATGACCCGATTTTGTATCGCGACCTGGAAACGTTGCGTTACGCGCGTAGGCCATTCCCTGCGCCGCTGCACGTCCCCGAGATGCTCGCTCGTCAGCTGCTTCGTGCGCAGTGGCGCAGAAAGCAGGTTGGCGGCCGCCACTGCATCCTGGACGGCGAGATTGATTCCAACACCACCGACGGGAGACATCGCGTGCGCAGCGTCGCCAACGCAAAGCAATCCCTCGCGGTACCATCTCTTCAGGCGATCGACGCGAACTGTCAGCAAGTTCACGTCGCTCCAGTGGCGTAACTCATTGAGGCGATCACCCAGAAAAGGCGCGATGGTCGTCAGGTTGGTGCGAAACGCATCCATCCCCCGCGCGCGGATTTGCGCGATCGAGCCCTTTGGGATCACATAACCGCACTGCCAATAGTCGCCCCGCTGAATCATGATGAAAATCTGCTGCGTGGCGAAGCGGCCCATTGTTTGTTCCGGGTCATCCGGCCGCCGCGAGAGCCGGAACCAGAGCACGTCCATGGGCGCACCCAGGTCGCGCACCTTTACGCCTGCCTTCTCGCGCAGAACCGAACTCCTGCCGTCGGCCGCCACCACAAGGTCAGCGCCTATCTCCAATGGGCCATTTGGGGTTTGCGCGCGCAACCCTACTACGCGCCCGGATTCCTCGACAAGATCGGTTGCCTCCGCACACATGTGCAAGTCAAAATCGGCATAACGCGCCGCCTGCTGCGCGAGAAAATTCAGAAAGTCCCACTGCGGGATGAAAGCGATGAACTTGCATCGGGTCGGAAGGTGGCTGAAGTCCGCGAAAGGGATGTACGTGTTCCCGATATGGGCGCCGAGTCCGTACGCTTTCTGGTGCGGCAGCTTCAGAAATTCGTCCAGCAGATCCAACTCGTGCAACACTTCGAGGGTCGAGGGATGGATCGTGTCGCCACGGAAGTCACGCAGAAAATCGCCGTGCTTCTCCAGGACGACGACATTGACTCCGGCGCGCGCGAGCAGAAGTCCGAGCATCATTCCTGCCGGGCCGCCGCCGGCGATGCAGCAATCGACTCTAAGCCTCTGTTCGATCACGCCGGAAGAGTTCTGTGGTACCCCGGGGAGGCAGGAGCCCATGGTGCTCCTTCGTCACGTTCCGGAGCTTGAAGAGGCGTTCTCGGGAATGCCTTCGTGGCTTCGAGATCGCCGTCGTAGATCGGCATCGGGAAATCGAAAGCCCCGGTCATATCATGGGTACACTGCGCATGGGGCACGATCCCAACACCTCAGAGTTTGTGAAAAAACCTACTGCGCTCGGGATCTCGCGTTCCGGCGGTGCTCGGAATCCTCATGTATTTCAATATACACTGCGGTTCCTGCGCTCCGGCGGAACGCGACCTTCCTTCGCT
>JBOIEG010000271.1:0-1223 GCA_050740915.1 Gammaproteobacteria bacterium
GGTTCGCGGCGAAGTACGCCGACGACTTCCTCGACTCCATGGTGAACCGGCAGGAGACATCCGCCGTCACGGCGAAGATGCTTGACGACATGGTCGGCCAGTTCCGGAAGCTCGGCATCCCGCTACCGGAGGTCACGCCGCAGTTCATCGGCGAGTGGTCCGGCAAGCTCTCCTCGTACTACAGCGGCGTGGCGATGAGCTTCCGCCCGGCGCTCGCCATCCGGGACTCGATCCAGGCGATGATGATGGCGCCAAAGATCGGCTTCACGCAGACATTTCGTGCCCTCAAGGACGTCTACGGGAAGGGCCTCGACGATGCGTGGTGGGCGCGGGCGGCACAAGACCTCGGCATGCCGGAGGGTATCAACATGCCGATCTTCGCCGACGCGCCGGACGTCTTCATCAAGACGCCGATCGGCCGGACGGTCAAGAATCTCCAGGACGCCGGCAACCTCCCCCGCCGGTGGGTCGACAAGCAGAACCGCTTCTCTGTGTACCGCGGCGGCGAGCGCTCGGTGCTCGAGGAGGCGCCGAAGCTCCTCAACAAGCAGATCACCTGGGAAGAGTTCCTGTGGAATACCGGCCTCAAGGGATCCTACAAGACCGACCAGGACAAGATCCACAGCATGCTCATGGGCAAGGAGCTACCCGATGTCGAGGGCGCCGCGCGAGAATACGGCAAGACGCTCAGCAAGGATGTCAACTTCGTCTACGACAGCGCCAACGCGCCGTTGATGTTCAAGGGCACCGTCGGCAAGATGTTCGGCCAGTTCGGCATGTGGCCCGGCGGCTGGACCGAGTACATGTGGCAGAACGTCTCGACGCCGGATTGGGGCTACCGGACGAAATTCATGGCGGACTTCGCCAAGATTTGGGGCGCCTCGCTCGCTCTCGGGCATGCGACAGGGATCGACACCAGCTCGTGGGCGATGGGAAATCCCCTCACCTTCCAGGGAGGTCCGTGGTTCCAGACCATGCGGGACCTCGCCACGCTGGCCAGCACGAACAACGAGTTCGAGACGCGCAAGGCGCGGGCGGGAGTCGGCCGGATGATCAACCACATGGGCACGCCGTTCGCCGGTGCCCTCAACCCCATAGGCGGCCTCACGACCGACCTTATCCAGGCCCGCAACGCCGCGAATCCGATAGAGGCGGCGGTTCTCGCGCTCGGGTTCAACCTCCAGACCCCGACACCGGCTACAAGGCGTTGATTCGCTGTTGAC
>JBOIEG010000272.1:0-1947 GCA_050740915.1 Gammaproteobacteria bacterium
CGCGCCTCTTCGTTGCGCTCGATCTCTTGCCGGATCGCGATACCCATCACATCAGCGTCACTGATTTCCAGTTTCCTCATAACGGAACCTCCCGTCGGCCACAGAGATACCGTTAGTGTAACAAGACTATACGACATTATTTACGACGCTATGTATAAAGCTGCTAAAGTAAGGCGCTAAAGGGGTCAGCCTCGGCTATCCTCCGCGTTGTCGGCTGCCCCCAATGCCAGGTAGATGCTAACCCCGGTGGCGGCGTGCGTCGTTCAAACTTGGAATGAATTCATGGGTCCTGGCTTGCCTTGCGGCGTCGAGCATGGCTTCCTCTGTGGCATCCGGCTGCCATAGAGAATATTCGGGCGGCGTCAAATAAAGGCTGATCGCAAAAGCAGATGGCCACGGTCGGGTACCGACGGTTTTCTGGGGCAGTCGAGACTGCCAGGGGCCGGCAGAGCTCTCCATACGGAGTATTTTGCCACTGTCTTGATCCTGATGGGTGACTGGTGCGGATCCGTTAAAGACCGACACCGCATTATTCGGCACAGGACTTTGCCACCACCGCCAAGCATCGCGAGAAAGGCGTTACCTCATCAGCTCTGCCGTTCTTGGGGTCGGTGAGGAGGGTTACCACGTCCCGGACCCTCCCTTTTCCCCTGCTAGGGAAGGAGGATCCTGGAGAGCCACTTGAGTCAGAGCTTGTGAAAAAATCTGTTGCGCTCGGGATCTCGGGTTCCGGCGGTGCTCGGGATCCTCATATATTTCAACATACACTCCGGTTTCTCGTCTCATCCTTAACACTCACCCCTGCGGGGCTCGCGCGCCGTTTCGCTCCCGGCGAAACGCTCTGTGCTCCGGCGGAACCCGACCTCCCTTCGCTCACGACGATTTTTTCACAAGCTCTCAGGCCAATGTGCTCTGAACGCCAAGCGTGCTCTCAATCTCGCCCAGGAGCTGCTTTTCGTTCGCACTCAGCCTGTCGCCGCCAAAACCAAGAAAACCGCCTTCGGTGGTTGCCATGGCAACCTTCTCTGCGACCGACACTGTCCATTGTTTGTATTCTGTTGCTTCCTGGCTTGATGACCTTGATGGGATCAGATCAACCGCGGCGCGGCAGTCTTCCAACGCTTGCTGGCGCATTTGTTCGTATGAATTAATGTCCTTTTCCTTCATGCGCGCGGTTGCCCACGCCCTGAATTTTTCATTTTTTGCATGGCTTCACCACGCTCGCCTTGCAAGTTGGGTAACACGGCCTGAATGATCTCGTTATTCGGATAATCCCTTACTCCTGCTAAAACCGACTGTGCACTGACAAACATCTCTTTGCCTGTCCCAAATAGCCCGCTGCTCCCGGCAAATGCCATCGCTGCCCCAATCATATGGGGAACGTTCGCATGCAGGTTTAACTCTTCTTCGGTATAGCTTGTAGCCATAACATCCTCCTTGGTGGGGGTAGTGCCCGGGGTGTTTTTTTATTGACAAAAAATCAGGTAGGTAATCGATCCATCTTTTTGGTAGATACTACCCCGCCGGGGGAATCATTGTCACCACCGTGCGGGCTTCTCTTTGTCCTCGGCACCCCTTGCCGGCTAAGCCGGTTGACGGGTGTTGGTTGCGAGTTGATATTGCGCCGAGCGGCTGGCCGCTCCGGCATCCCGGGTCGTACGGTCTGGTCCTCACTCACCAAGGCCAGTCGTGGTAGGGTGCGCCGTGCGCACCATCCAAGATGAAAGTCATTGTTTGTCGCCCCCCCGGTTGAATGGTGCGTGGAACGTACCCTAATGGAATGGACTCCATCCTCTACCTCAGCGGCAGCATGTGTGCCACGCTAGTGTAGTGTCCCTTAAATAACTTTACAGACTTTCCAGTAACTGCTATGGTCTCGCTCATGCCGAATACCAGCGTGGCGATCAAGTTGCAGCCGGCTGAACGCACGCCGCTGGAGACATGGGG
>JBOIEG010000273.1:0-3483 GCA_050740915.1 Gammaproteobacteria bacterium
CGTTCCGGCGGTGCTCGGAATCCTCATGTATTTCAATATACACTGCGGTTCCTGCGCTCCGGCGGAACGCGACCTTCCTTCGCTCGCGACGGTTTTTTCACAAACTCTCAGGCTATCAACTTTCCTTTATCTCGGGGCAGGATGAGTCATTTGGGGACGTGGCCAACGACGTCGGTATGAACCGACGAGATACCTATCTGTTCGACGCGCGCTCGGATTTAGATGAGCGAGTGTTTTCCAGCGCTGCGCCAGGGAGTCTGCGGCTCAGCGAAGAGCGCATCGTCGAACAGTTCAAACGACGCGTGGATGAGATCGACTGGTCGGTGCCGCAGTTCATATACGTGAACGTGCAAGCAGCACACTTTCCCTACTCGCACCCTAAAATGCAAAGACGTATCACCGACTCACCGATCCCGCGGTCGGAGATAGCGCCGGAGAATCACGAATGGTTAGCCAAGACCTACTGGAACGCGATTGCAAGTGCGGATTGGGCGGTGGGGGAGATGGTCGCCTATCTTAAGGCTAAGCAAGTCTATGATCATACGGTCTTGGCCATACTTGGCGATCATGGAGAGTCATTGTTCGACGATGAATTCCTCGGTTATGGTCACGCTCTGAACGAAACCCAAACGCGCATACCGCTCATGTTCAACCAGCCTGGGTTACGCCTCGCGCAGGCCATCGGTCAGAGCGAGGTAGGCGAGATAGCCATTCGGGCAGCACTGGGTTTGGAAAGCACTATTGGCTTCACCAATAAGCGCCATGGGGTTTTTCAACTGGTCGGCTCGCTGAGCCATCCGCAGCTGATCGGCCTGGTGCAATACGGGGAGCGGCGCACCGTGCTGGATCTACGGATCCGCAAAATCTACTTCAGCGATCTGCAACGTTGGATAGAGTTTGATGCGGTTAATGAAGACCCGGAGCTCGGCCGGCGCGTTCGCTTGCTGGTCGAGCAATGGGAGCGCCTGCGTTGGCAGAACCACATCGCAACGTTCCGCCCTCACTAAGACAGCAGCGTTTCAGGCTAATCGCACAACCCCCGCCATCCCGCCTGCCCGCTAACAGGTCGCCGCGAAATACCCCGTGAGCTCGCCCGCTAGCCGCTTGCGGTCGATCTTGCCATTCAGGTTGCGGGGGAGCGCATCCCTCAGCGCGATGTGATCTGGCACCATGAAGGCGGGCAGCCTGCGCTTGCATTTCTCGATGAGCTGCCCGCAATTCAAAGCCCCACCGGCGACCACGGGCGTGACTACCCCAATGATCGCTTGTCCTAACACCGGATGGGGGACTCCCAAAGCCGCTGCCCCACTGCGGCGGAACCTTGAAGATCATTACCGCCCCTTCGACAGGCTCAGGACAGGCATCGAAGATCCCACCGTGATCGCCAAGTTCCTCACCCACCTCGCGTTGCCCGCCCGGGCACCACCCCGGCGACCGGCGCGGCCGTTCGACCGATTCCAACTGGCTTGATCCCAAACTGATCCCCGATCCCATCTGGTTCAGCCTCTGACCCGACCCTCCCCCTTGGTCTGCACTCGCCCAAGACGTCAAACTGGCCGGTGCCTCGGCTGATGAAGGGCCCGAAAATTCCCCGATTCTAAGACCGAGACTCGCGTGATTGACAATTCCCAGGTCCATCAGTACCGTTCCTTTCGACGAAAAAGGGCGTTTGTTCTTCCTAGCGCGGCCTCTGCCCGCAACCAAATGCCAGACGTGACTTCTTTGCCAAAAGCAGAGAAGTCACGGCGGAAGGATCTATACCCTAGTCGGACCCCTCCCGCTTTGCCCCGGATGTTAGAAAATTGAGAGAAGGATGCTGATGAAAAATAAGTTTATGGTCAAAATCAGCATTGCAATGATTGCCATGCTAGTAGCAGGTTGCGCGGGTATCCGTTACCGTGACTTAGCTTCGTTTAATCAAGGCAACACACGGTGTTATAATCGCCAGACCGAACCTTATACATCAGTGGTTGATTCACACCTTCACTTCAGGCCATTTGGTGGCCCACCCATTCCATTTACTGAGCTCATGAAATATTTCAATAAGACCGGCGTTTTGTTTGTCAACGTTTATGGGATAGGCCAGATTTTACCCGTGGACTCTTCTTGTACTTACTACCTGGACTGTCCCGGTACGCCGGCGTTGCCAAGCATTAAGAACGATTTTGTCAATGCCGCCAATTATCTTGAACTTAAACCTAAAGGCGTACACTTGACCTTATCCATGACGTTTCCTGAGTTGGCTAATCCGGCGGATATTACCAAGATGATCCATTTGTACGACAAAGAATATCCGAAAATGTTTAAGTGGATGGGCGAGGTCAATCTGATTAAGCAAGCCTTACTTAAAAACCACCATAAGCCCGCCACCAAGGAAAATATCAAGCAATGGGCGGAATTTATGGCATTACTTAAAGAACGCAATATCCCCATCAATATTCATTCTGACCTGGGTAATGACGCCGCACCGAAAACATTCCTCCCTTTAATGGAGTATGTATTAGAGCTCTATCCGGACAATAAGATTGTTTGGGCGCATATGGGCTTATCAAAGGAATTAACCACAATGATCGCAGCGGAGCATATTCGAATCATGAAGTCCTTTTTGGATAAAAACCCGAATTTGATGTTGGATATCTCGTGGCGTGTGCTGTATGACAACTATTTCAGCAAACCAGAAGCCAGAGATTTATATGTCGCTTTCCTTAATAAATATTCTGATCGAATTTTGCCGGGCACGGACTTTGTTGCTGCACGGAGTAAGCAATTTGCGGTGTATCAAGAAGAATTGGAAGTTAACAGTAGAATTAATCGATACCTCAATGATGAAGCGTTTCGCAATATTGCGTTAGGCGGCAATTATTTTCGAATTTTAGGTTTGAATTATCAAGCGCCGCAAATATGCCATTAAACAAGGAAAACGTTTATGCAAACAACACTTTTCCGTATGTTTTTCTGGCCTGCGCTCATTGTCGTATTGGCTGGGTGTGCGAATACAACAACAGCCATTAAACCTCAAGAAGCTGATGCTCAGCAATCGCCACAGTTAACGACGCAGACGCTCACCCAAGACAAGGTTGCAGCGGATGAGGAATTGAAAAACCTGGCGGCTGATCTGAGTGGCAACTGCAATGTCGCGCCCGATCTGAAAAAGGCCCAATACATCATCGGCTATGGCAGCCTGATGCAGGATGAATCGCCGTAAGCGTAGCGCGCCTAACGCCGGCACGGCCTATCCGGTGACGGTCAATGGCTATCGGCGCGGCTGGTTTGCCAAAGGCGGCGGTGTGGGGTTTGATACGACCTATTTAGGTGTCGTTCCAGATAAAGCCAGTAAGCTCAATGCAGTCATTTATAAAATCGGCTCCTCAGCAAAATTTGTGGGTAGTTTTCTACTTGATAGACCCCATGGAGTTAAGGGCGTCTGAGGAAAACAACGATTCTGACGCAAGTCCTACAGGCTCTGGCTGTGGATATATGGAC
>JBOIEG010000274.1:0-3475 GCA_050740915.1 Gammaproteobacteria bacterium
ATACAAACCACGGCTTGTTCCGCTTCAGTTACCCAGTGAAGCGCAGCATTTGAGAAAACAGCATCGAAAGGCTCCGTAAACGAGAAATCAGCCGCATCGACCACAACAAAATCAATACCCGGACACGCCGCACGCGCGGCCTCGACCATTTCCGGCGAGCTATCGATGCCGACGACCTCGGCTCCCGCTTCGGCTATGAGTTTGGTGAGATGACCCGTGCCACACCCGACATCCAAGATGCGCTCCCCGCGCTGAGGGTTGAGCAGTGCAAGCACCTCTTCTCCATATTTGAATACGAAAGAGTGCTTTTGCTCATATAGCGATGAGTTCCATTTCATATCTTTCGTTTCCCACTCCGCCGGGGGTTCGTACGCCACGAACTCAACGCGCTCAAGGATAACATCGACATCAGCGTATTCCCTAACCGCGAGTACATCATCGTTGCAACAGCGATGCTCTCAGCGATCGGCAACGAAGACCGAGTTTCCAAGGCCTAAACGGACACAGACGCCGTGGTTAAGCGGGGTGCGACAATTTGTCGCATGTTCAAACCATTGCGATGCCGTTACACTAGGCTGGTTTTAAGGCTATTGCAAAGCGGAGTCGTAAATGGTGAATGTCCTAATCCACTCAAGTGGCGCACCGAAGCGAGGTGCGTACTTCAGCCGTAACCCGAATCGGCGAACGTATTTTTTAGCAGGCTCCTGGGCGGTGCTGGCAGCGCTTTCCTGCAGCGCGGCGCCGCTCGATGCCGCGATCCAGACCGATGTAGAGACCCAGGCCTTGGGCGCCGGCTCGCAGAAGCAGGTGGAGAAACTGGACGATGCCACGCGCGCCATGGTCAATGAATATCGTCAGGGGATCGCCGAGCTCGAAAGCCTACGCAGCTACCACGAGCAGTTGCAGAAGGAGGTGCAGAGCCAGGATAAAGAGCGCCTCTCGCTGGATAAACAGCTGGTCGAAATCGAGGTCACCCAGCGCCGCATTCTACCCTTAATGTTACGCATGCGCGAGGTGTTGGAAGAATACGTCTCGCTCGATGCGCCGTTTCTGCCACAAGAGCGCGGCAAGCGCATTGAGGAATTACGCGCCATGATGGATCGCTCGGACGTGGATCTGGCCGAGAAATACCGCAGGCTGATGGAAGCCTATCAGGTGGAGACCGAATACGGGCGCACCATCGAGGCCTATCGCGGAGATCTGGCGAAGCAGACGGTGGATTTTCTGCGCTTTGGGAGGCTCGGTCTGTATTACCTGACGCTCGATCGGCGGGAGGCCGGCTACTGGGATAAAGAACGCAAAGTCTGGGCTGCGCTCCCGGTGGAGTACCGCAACGCCATCGAGCAAGGCCTGCGCATCGCCCGCAAACAGGCCACCCCCGATTTACTCAAACTGCCTGTTCCGACTCCCGAGGCGGGAACGGCCGAATTGCGATCAGAGCTGGGATCATGAGGTCGATCATCGCAAGTGCCCTGATCTTGGCGCCACTGAGCCTTGGGGCGGCGGATAAGGCGAGCAGTCTGGAAGAGCTGGTAAAGCGGGCGCGGGAAGAACGCATCTTGGAAGACCAGGCGCTAGCGAGGCGCGAGGCCGAGTTTCGCGCCGCCCACCACCAGCAGCGGGCCTTGCTGGATAAGCTGCGGGGGGAGCTGGCGGGCGAGCGGGCGCGGGGGGATGCGCTCAAGCTTCGCTACGAAGAAAATCTCACGGTGCTGAAAGCCAAATCCACCGAGCTTGCGGAGAAGACGGGGTCCCTCGGCGAGATCTTCGGGGTGGCGCGCCAGGTGGCGAAGGACACTCGAAGCCTGCTTGCCTCATCGCTTGTGTCCGCCCAGAAGCCAAACCGCGAGGACCTGCCCGCACGGCTCGCCGAGCGCAAGGAGAACCCGCCCATCGACGAGCTGGAGCAATTGTGGCTTTTGTTGCTCGATGAGATGCTGGAATCAGGCCGAGTGACGCGCTTCAAAACCACGGTAACGGCGACGAGTGGGGAGCAACGCGATCAAGACGTGGTACGGGTAGGTGTGTTCAACGCCCTCTCCGGCGGCCACTACCTCAATTACTTGCCGGAAACCGAACGCCTCGTTGAGCTTGGGCGACAGCCCCCAGAGCGTTTTCAATCGTTGGCGCGCGAGCTTGAGGAGGCCAAGTCGGGCCTTCTGCCGGTCGCGCTGGATCCCTCGCGGGGATCCATCCTCGCGCTGCTGGTGGAATCCCCGGGCTTCATCGAGCATATCCAGAAAGCCGGCGCCATCGGCTATCTGATCCTGGGGCTCGGAGGGCTCGCCTTGCTCATCGTGGGCGAACGCTTCACGATGCTGAGCCTCACCCGGCACCGTTTAGAGAGCGAGAAGAAAAACGCCACCCCCAGCGGCGACAATCCCTTGGGCAGGCTGCGCCTGGTGTGCACCCAAAACCCTGCGCTCGATGCCGACACCCTGGCGCTGAAGCTCGATCAGGCCATGGTGGGGGAGGTGCCGCGCGTCAGGCGCTGGCTTGCGAGCCTCGCCGTATTCGCCACCGCCGCCCCGCTGCTGGGCTTGCTCGGTACGGTGGTGGGGATGATCGACACCTTTCAATCGATGTCGCTTTTCGGCGCCGGCGATCCGAAGATCGTCTCGGGTGGGATCTCGCTCGCCTTGGTGGCGACCGAGCTCGGTTTAGTGGTGGCGATCCCCCTCTTGTTGTTGCATAGCTGGCTGCATGGGTTAAGCAACCGCTTGGTCCAGAGCCTGGAAGAAGAAGTAGCGGCGCTGGTCTCTAAGCGCGAGGAACAAGTGCATGGCGTGGCTGCTTGAGCTGATCGAGAGGTTCTCGGCGCTCCTCGATCGGGGCGGTGAGGTGATGCTTTATATCGTGATCCTCTCCCTGCTGTTGTGGATCCTGATCCTCGAGCGCTACTGGTTTTTCCTGATCACCTACCCACAGGAGCTTAGGCGCCTGCAGGAGGCGTGGGCCGCCAGGGGCGAGCGCCGCTCGCGTGCCGCCCATAAGCTGCGCACCCATTTGAGCGCCCAATTCAACGCCGCGACGCGCCGTTCGCTGCCGCTTATCCGCACCATCATCCAAGTGCTGCCGCTGCTGGGGCTTTTAGGCACCGTCACCGGCATGATCGAGACCTTCGAAGTGATCACGGTGTTCGGCGGCAACAACCGGCGGGGCGTGGCCGCCGGGATCTCCGAAGCACTGCTCTGCACCATGGCGGGCTTGGTCACCGCGCTTTCGGGGCTGTACTTCAGCGTGCATCTGGACGGCCGTGCGCGGCGTGCCGGCGATCAGGCTCTCTCGGCGCTGGGCGTCGATTAAGCCGGATGTGATCCGCCTGGGGCGCAGGATCGGTGACGAAAAAAGGGCTCCTCAGCAAAATTTGTGGGTAGTTTTCTACTTGATAGACCCCATGGAGTTAAGGGCGTCTGAGGAAAACAACGATTCTGACGCAAGTCCTACAGGCTCTGGCTGTGGATATATGGACAAC
>JBOIEG010000275.1:0-3870 GCA_050740915.1 Gammaproteobacteria bacterium
TCCCCATGTCTCCAGCTGCGTGCGTTCAGCCGGCTGCAACTTGATCGCCACGCTGGTGTTCGGCATGAGCGAGACCATAGCAATCACTGGAAAGTCTGTAAAGTTATTTAAGGGACACTACACTAGATTCCGCCTATCTAAAACAAGGCGATCGTGATCTGATAAAGGATGTCCCTATTACTGGAACTGCAATTAGAGATCCTGGTCCCCCGATTTACACTGATTCTCCGCTTCAGTCTAGAACAACCAAAGGCGCCGCCCTCAAAGCCTTCATCGCTTTTGCCATAGAAAAAGGCTTTAAGAAGGTATCGCCATGACGCCGCATTTGTTGGTCATCTCCCTTGGCCCGGTGCAGGACTTTATCTCCGCCGCGCGGCGCACCCGCGACTTGTGGTTTGGTTCGTTCCTGTTATCGGAGATCAGCAAGGCGGCAGCGCGGGCGGTACGGGATAAAGGCAAACTCATCTTCCCGAATCCCACTAATCCTGACAAAGACCTTAAACCAGAAAGTGCCTTCAATGTCGTCAATATCATCGTGGCGGAATTGCCAGTGGGTTTATTGCCAAAGGACATCGCAACCGTTGCGGAGAAGGCCGCAAAAGAGTGCTGGAAGGGATACGCCGCCGCAGCCAAGACAGTAGCGGATGCGTTGATCGACAAAACCACGCGAAGCGCAAAACGCTTTGGGAAGAACAGATCGAGGATGTCGTTGAGTTCTACAGCGCCTGGGCGCCACTGAAATCAGATGGAGACTACTCTGGAGCCCGTAGGGAGGTAATGCTGCTCCTGGCTGGCCGCAAGGCCTTGCGCGATTTCGAGTTTCATCGAGGGGAGCCAAAAATTCCTAAATCATCGCTTGACGGCGCACGCGAGAGTGTTTTTATCCAGGGCGCAACGCGGGAGGAAACACGCCAAAAGCGGCAAGTTATTTTGCTGGGTGATAAAAGGCTTGCCCAGCGCTTGAGACTTTCACGGGGTGAGGAATTGGACGCCGTTGGCCTCACCAAACGCACCGCCATCATCAGGGTATTCGCCTCTGTAGTGCGGGTCGCTGCCGACCCTTGGATACGGGGGATTGACGAGGATGGCGGGAAGGCGGAAGCGACGCTTAAATCCATCGGAGATGAATGCGCCAAGGTCTTTTATTACAAGGATGAGCAAACGCCGCACACGACGGCCACAGGCGAATATTACCGCGACACAATCTTCCGCTATGACGGCGCCGTCCTGTTTCCTTCACGGCTGGCCGGCATGTTGCGGAAGCCTAAAGCAAAACAGGGTAAAACCGAATCTGATGAAGCTGACCTTTTGGATCAGGATGAGCGCGCGGCCTTGGAACGTATTCGCGATGAATTACTGCCAAGCTTGCAAAAGCAACTAGGCTACGGCGAACCGGAACCCTATCTAGCCATCCTGGTTGCCGATGGTGATCGTATGGGCAAGACCCTATCGGCTATCAAAGCGCTAGAGAAACATCAGGTGTTCTCTCAGCAACTTACCAAGTTCGCTGGCAAGGCTCGTGAGATCGTGACGGAGCATAACGGCTGCTTGGTCTATGCAGGCGGCGATGACATACTCGCCTTCGTGCCGGTAGACCGCTGCCTCGATTGCGCGCGCGCCTTGCACGACCAGTTTGGCGACCTGCTGAAAGATTATGAAGACGGCATGGGCCAACCTCCCACTCTCTCGGTAGGCATCGCTATCGGCCACTGTATGGAACCGCTTGAAGACTTGCTCCAGTACGCGCGAGATGCCGAGAAAAGCGCCAAGGAGCCGGACCGCAACGGGTTGGCGGTGCATCTGCATACGCGCGGTGGACCGCCAGTTTGTATACGGGCGCCATGGGTGGATGGGCCAGACGCACAGCAAAGCCTCGATAAGCGTTTGTTGAAATGGGCCGGCATGCACCTTGAAGAACAACTCTCCGATAAGGCCGTTTACGACCTCCGGGAACTTGCCACGGAATATGCCGGCTGGCCACGATCCGCCCAAACCGATCAAGCGATCAAAAAGGACATCGCGCGTCTCTTGAGCCGGAAGAAAGCGGGCGGAGAGAACCTGGACACCAACCAGTTCAACAAGGAATTGGAGGCATGCTTTACCGCCGCTGAACGGGTGAACGTGGAGTACCAAGATACCTTCTTGGACCACCATCCCGGCGTCATGCGACTCGCCGCGGAGTGGCTGGTTGCCCGTAAGATCGCCCGCGTGATGCGTCAGGCGCAACGAAAGAAGGCCAGCACCCATGAGGGGTCCCAGCCATGAGTATTTACCTTACGTTGACTCCCAGAGATCCCCTTATAGCCCGTGATGGGCGGCCCTTCGGCGCGGGCCAGGGGCTGCGCATGAAATCCCTGGATTGGCCTTACCCGTCGGTGTTGGCCGGTTCGCTTCGCAGTCTGCTGGGAAAGTCCAACGGCGGGGAGTTCTCACCCGAAACCGTTAAGGTGCTCAAAGACATTGAAGTGGCGGGACCGTTGCCGCTCCTTGACGACCATTTGTACTTCCCGGCACCCAAGGATTTGCTGGTGTTTGAAAACGAGATGGACAGGCGCGAGACCATGCGTCTCCGGCCCATGGAACTGAAGAACGGTATGGGTTGCAATCTCCCATCGGATCAGCTCTGGCCGGTGGAGGTGACTAGGGACGTTAAACCGGCGAAGGCACCCGCCTTTTGGTCGAGTACCCAAATGACCCGTTGGCTCTTGGATGAGGAAATCATCCCACCAGAAAGCGGCGACTATGGTTCCGGTTTTCTCGACGTGCCTGCAAAAGACGAACGGATGCATGTCAGCATCGATCCCGAATCCTATGCCGCGAAAGAGGGTTTGCTGTTCATGACGGTTGGCTTGGATTTGAATTTCAGCCTCCTCCGCAGAATTTGTGGGTACTGATCTGAGGCGTATTTATGCATCTGATTCATTACTTGGAATAGAGTTACGTTCTATAGGTCCGAAATTTTGGGTATCAAAAAATCTGTTGGGCTGTGGGTATGTGGGCAACAGGGAAGTTGTCCATATATCCACAGCCAGAGCCTGTAGGCCTTGCGCCAGAATCGTTGTTTTCCTCAGACGCCCTTAACTCCATGGGGTCTATCAAGTAGAAAACTACCCACAAATTTTGCTGAGGAGCCATATTATTAGACACCTTCGTTGGCCCGCAGGGCTCCGGATAGTATTGATCCCATACATATATCGCTACATTACCGCCACCCGGAATCGGCTTGCGATTCAAGACCCGATTTGTATCAACTATGGGATTGCTGCCACTGGTAATCCCGATCCCGCAGTTTCCCGTATCTACAATCGTATTATTGATGAACTGGGCGTTGTGGGCGCCATAATCGGCAAGGATCCCACAACCCGATGGACTCTTTCCACCGCGAACGTAGTTATCCCGTACAATAATCTTATTTGAATCACCGAAATTCAAGGAGTCCTCCTGGTCTGGGGGGGTAAAGGTACTTTGAATCGCCGCTAGCGAGGGCATAATTACCCTTGACCAAGACGTCGCTGTTCCCATACCAGGCTTGAACATTCTGACCGCGGGGGAAATCCCCCCGGGGATTCAAGAGAAAGTTGCCGATGATGTCTAAATCCGTGACCCCAAAGGCTTCAATATTCGATTCGCCGTAGGCAATCACGTTACCCTGAATGTGAATGGTCGTACTATCCGTCACGAAAACCCCGTTCCCGCTATCGCAGCATGTCGAGGATCGATATTCCGGATGAATGTAACTGCCAAAAATCTGGCTCCTCAGCAAAATTTGTGGGTAGTTTTCTACTTGATAGACCCCATGGAGTTAAGGGCGTCTGAGGAAAACAACGATTCTGACGCAAGTCCTACAGGCTCTGGCTGTGGATATATGGA
>JBOIEG010000276.1:0-1973 GCA_050740915.1 Gammaproteobacteria bacterium
GGACTGCGGCCATGGTTTCTCGGTGTTGCCCGAACCGCCAGCATAGCCGATCGCGATCAACGTATGGGGTTATGACGACAGGACCAGTTCATGTCGTGAGTTACGCGCTCTCGCCGGAAGAAGCCGCTCTCGTCCGGCTCGGGTCGGCGCTGAAGGAGGCAGGCTACTCTTACGTCACTGTCACGCCGGAAACGCATCGCCGCGTCAGTGGGCGCCCGGAGAACGCCGAGGCCCGGGATCTCCGCGACGTCTTCGGCTGGAGCCGGCCGTTCCACCCATCCGTTCTGCCGCGCGGAATGCTCGACCTGATGGCCGAGGCGGGGGTGCTGAGCACGAACGGCGCTCTGCATTCCAGTGCAGTGCGGTTCTCCTCGCTCGGGCAGGACTTGCTGGTTCACTCGGCGTTTCCGACGCTTGGCGCGGACACCGTCTTCTTCGGCCCCGACACCTACCGCTTCGTCCGCCTGCTGCAGGCCGAGCTGTCTGGCCGGCCGGTCCCATGGCGCTGCGCCGATATCGGCTGCGGGTCCGGCGCCGGAGGAATCGCGCTGGCGCGCCTGGCTGGGCGGGAGGACGAGCCTGCCGTCACGCACATCGATGTCAATCGCGAAGCGCTGCGTTACGCGCGAATCAACGCGAGCCTCGCCGGCCTGAGTCGCGCCGAGTTCGTGGAAAGCGACATCCTCGCGACCGTTCCAGGCGCATTCGACCTCATCGTCTCCAATCCGCCGTACCTGGCCGACCCGGCGCATCGGACCTACCGGGACGGCGGTGGTAGCCTCGGTCTTGACCTTTCGCTGCGGATCGTCTCGGAATCAGCGCCGCGTCTCGCTCCCGGGGAGCGGCTCATCCTGTATACCGGCGTGGCGATCATCGAGGGCCGCGATCCGTTCGAGGCCGCGGTTCGGGATCGTCTGGCCGGTTCCGACGTTCATTGGACGTACCGCGAGATCGATCCCGACGTGTTCGGGGAAGAGCTCGGCACCCCCGCCTACCACAACGCCGACCGGATCGCGGCAGTCAGCCTCGTGGTCCGCTCGACCGCATGATGGAGCCTCATGGACTTCCCCCCCGCCCAGCTCGCCATGCCCGCAGCGCCAAAAATGGAGCTGCGCGTGCTGGAACTCGACTTCGTCGAGCGGGAGCGCGCCGCAATCGCTGAGATGGTCGCCGGCGCGCCGTGCGACGGCGACGGATCCCTTCGTTGGTTCGAGGACCTGCGGGAGACCGGACCGGGTCAGGGCGACCCATTGTTGCCGTGGCTCGCCGAGCATGCGGGCAGCGATGAGATGCACTGGTTTCTGACGCAGGAGGTCGCCGGCGAGGCCGGGTTCGAAGACCTCGTCGCGCTCAACGGCTGGCTGGCCTCGTGCCACGGCCAAGGCTCCCTCTCATTCGCTTTCATGGCGTGCTCGCGCCCAACGCCAAGCTGCGTCCCGAGTTCGTTCCAGGCGGATCAGAGAACGCCAATCACAACTCAACTGATCACGGTGCCCTCGACGCTGGCCCGCATGAGCTGGGCCCGGCTGCTCAGACGGTGTTTTTTAGGTATGCAAGAACATAAACGCCGATACCTGAGAACGAAGCATTTTTCTGCGCACCTACATATAACAGCAGGAGGTTGCTTTAGTCTTTCCCAAACCTTACACCCAACCTTTGTAACTCTTACCGATGAATGAAGTCTCGTCAGCCCCAGATAGACTCGTAAGTCTCTTGAAAACTCGATATCTCGTGCTTCCTTCTTTTTTGGTATGGATACTGTCTGCGTGTATTCAATTGATCAAGGGTAATGTTTTTTGCAAAAGAGCGCGGTGTGAAAAAGGGTAGCAGAAACACTCTTAATTCCGCGCTAGGAGCCTGTCGGACTTAAGGCGGAACTTTTGATGTGCAAACCGATCGGATCGGCAATGGATTCAATGAGCGAACGTGCATGAGCCACTTCCGTCAATGCGATCGTGACACACCCTACCTGC
>JBOIEG010000277.1:0-1258 GCA_050740915.1 Gammaproteobacteria bacterium
GTCCATATATCCACAGCCAGAGCCTGTAGGACTTGCGTCAGAATCGTTGTTTTCCTCAGACGCCCTTAACTCCATGGGGTCTATCAAGTAGAAAACTACCCACAAATTTTGCTGAGGAGCCAAAGATCCTACCCGTCTGGATGCAAAGTTCAGCGACCATGAGGATCTGTATATCGAGCCGCGGGCTCGCGGCGAAAAGCTCAAACCGGGCGCTGTGTTTGGGCATCTCGTTGAGAAAGGGTTGTTTCGCATAGGCGAGGAACTGACCTGCCCGGGGTGTCGCATGAGCACTTGGACCCCCTTGGACGCGCTGAGGCAACAAGTGGTGTGCGACCTATGCGGGAGAGAGTATGACGCAACCCGGCAACTCACTGACCGCAACGAGTGGCATTACCGTCGGTCTGGCGTGCTAGGAGCGGAGAAAAACGCCCAGGGCGCGGTGCCTGTCTCACTGACGTTGCAGCAGCTCGACACAAGTTTTCATGGCGGCCTACACGGGAAAATGTATTCGCCGTCTTTGGATCTGGTGCCTAAGGAAGGCGCGGATGGAAGCCCATGCGAAGTAGACTTCGTTTGGATTATTCCGAGAGCCTATCCGCGAAAGACAGTGGTAATTCTTGGGGAATGCAAAGACCAAGGGCCGATCACCGTCGCGGACATGGCGAATCTGAAACGCATAACGGATGCGTTACCGCGAAAGCGCTTTAAGACTTTTTTTGTCCTATCGAAGCTTTGTGCGTTTTCAGTACAGGAAATTGAGAGCGCCAAGGCGCTCAACGACAAGTACCGGTGGCGAGTGATTCTGTTGACAGCACGCGAACTGGAACCGTACTTTATCTACAAGCGGACCAAGGCTGAGTTAGACGTGGATGTGTATGGAGGAACACCCGAGGACATGGCAAAGGCCACGATGAGGATCTATTTTGATGGAGGGCGATGACCATCGCTCAACCCATCGTTGAAAAGAGGAACTTTAAGATTCAACAATATCCGAATAACTCCGCTAATTTCGCTTTCGCTCGTTTTACAATGGTCGGCAATTTCGCCACACGCTGTGCTATCTGATGCCCCGGCCCGTATCGGGTCGTCAGCGCATACTTGATGAATTCCAGCTTCCTCTCGACGACGGTAAATCGTGTCCTTCCGGTAAGCCTGCATGAATTCCGCTGAGGTTCTTGATATCGTCAGTTGCCGCTTTAGGAGTGCAGGAAGGACAGCTGATGGTAGCCGCAAAGATACGGGCGGGTACACCCGCACA
>JBOIEG010000278.1:0-1993 GCA_050740915.1 Gammaproteobacteria bacterium
GCAGCAGGTAGGGTGTGTCACGATCGCATTGACGGAAGTGGCTCATGCACGCTCGCTCATTGAATCCATTGCCGATCCGATCGGTTTGCACATCAAAAGTTCCGCCTTAAGTCCGACAGGCTCCTAGTTGAGTTACACTGCGAACAAATCGCCACGGTTCCTATGCTTATGGTTTCCGCGCGTCCTGGGATCAGTGCTGCTGAGGCTGTCGCCCGAGCTTATGTCATGGTCGAATGGGGCGACTCCTTCCGCATC
Source organism: Gammaproteobacteria bacterium (assembly GCA_050740915.1). Lineage (GTDB taxonomy): Bacteria > Pseudomonadota > Gammaproteobacteria > JBOHHR01 > JBOHHR01 > JBOHHR01. The sequence goes on from JBOIEG010000278.1 coordinate 256, forward strand.
ACCCATGCGAGGCTGTTTCCCAGCCTCCCGACACCGGCGGTGCGGCTTGACTTGGCCCGCGCAGCGCGCGAGTTTCTCTTAGAATACGGGGGGGCGGCTTACCTCCCTCAGCCCCTGGTCACACACGATCTGCGACGAAGGCGTTTGTATCGAATCAAGGATGCGCCGGCCATGGAGCTAAATGCCTACGCCGTTTTCCGGCGTGGTGACGCAAAGCAGGGACTCTTGCAGCGATTGTTGGCGCTCCTAAGCTCGAGCAAACAACGCGCACTGGCCACCCCTTAAGCTTTGCCAAATCTGCCCGTGGCAAACAGCCTAAACGCGCCGAGGGCGCGGTTGGGAACCACAGATATGTTAAATTTAGCTCTGCGGCAGAATCTAAAGGTAGTAGAAGAAGGCAGAATAGCTTCTTACCCTTTGCGGCCACTAAGAAGAATTAGCCGCGACGAACTGTTGAGGTAACAGCGATGACAAATTCAATAAGAATCGCGATCGCCGGTGTGGGCAATTGTGCCAGCTCTCTGGTCCAGGGAATAGCGTACTACAAAGCTCGTGACCCGGTTGATGTCGCCGGGCTGATGCACCCTCAGATCGGGGGGTGGCGCTGTAGCGATATCGAGGTCGTTGCGGCATTTGACATCGATCGTCGAAAGGTGGGTAAACCGCTGGCAGAGGCCGTTTTCGCGAAGCCCAATTGCACCCTGAGCTTTCAACAAGCGCTGCCGGTTTCCGAGGTGATGGTGCAAATGGGGCCCGTTCTCGATGGCGTCGCGCCACACATGGCGAACTACGCCGAGGATGAGGCTTTCCGCGTTGCAGACCAGGAAGCGGTCGATGTGGTGCGGTCGCTGAAGGAGGCCAGGGCCGAGATAATGGTGTGCTATTTACCCGTGGGTTCCGAGCAGGCGGTACGCCATTACGCGCGGGCCTGCCTCGAAGCCCGAGCAGCCATGGTCAACTGCATGCCGGTGTTCATCGCATCCAATCCCGAATGGGGCCAGCGATTTCAGCGCGCCGGGATCCCGATCGTGGGTGACGATATCAAGAGCCAGGTGGGGGCGACGATCGTTCATCGCATGCTCTCGCGCTTGTTTGCGGACAGGGGCGTGCGGCTCGATCGCACTTATCAACTCAACACCGGGGGCAATACGGATTTTCTCAACATGCTGGCCATGGACAGGCTGAGATCAAAAAAGCATTCCAAAACCGAATCGGTGCAATCGCAACTCGACGAGCGACTAGAACCCCGCAACATCCATATCGGGCCATCCGACTACGTACCTTGGCAAGGTGACAATAAAGTCTGCTTTATCCGCATGGAAGGGCGCGGGTTTGGGGATGCTCCCATTGAGCTCGAGTTACGACTCTCGGTCCAGGATTCACCGAACAGCGCAGGCGTGGTGATCGACGCCATACGCTGCACTAAGGTAGCGCTGCAAAGAGGGATTGGGGGACCGCTAGAGGCGGTCAGTGCTTACTATATGAAAAGCCCGCCGCGGCAAATGCGGGATTCTGAGGCGAGACAAGCCTGTGAACAGTTCATCCAGGAGGCGGGAGGCGATCTCCTCGGAGCGGCCGCTGGGGGGACGTAACCTTCCGTGTCCTTCCGGCAGGTCTGTGGAGGCGCCGTCAGATCCTCCTTGGCCGAGATTCCAGTGCGCCTATCGAGGCGCAGAATCCGAGCCAGGACTGTGCGCGAGAGGACAGCTATCTGGCCTGCGGGTAGTCGATTAGCGCG
>JBOIEG010000279.1:0-2574 GCA_050740915.1 Gammaproteobacteria bacterium
GGACTGCGGCCATGGTTTCTCGGTGTTGCCCGAACCGCCAGCATAGCCGATCGCGATCAACGTATGGGGTTATGACGACAGGACCAGTTCATGTCGTGAGTTACGCGCTCTCGCCGGAAGAAGCCGCCCTCGTCCGGCTCGGGTCGGCGCTGAAGGAGGCAGGCTACTCTTACGTCACTGTCACGCCGGAGGCGCATCGCCGCGTCAGTGGGCGCCCGGAGAACGCCGAGGCCCGGGATCTCCGCGACGTCTTCGGCTGGAGCCGGCCGTTCCGCAATCGCATTGGCGATGTCGTGCTTCAACGCAAGACGGCCTACCGAGACGGTACCACTCATGTGATGATGTCGCCGTTGGAATTCATGCAGCGACTCGCCGCGCTCGTTCCGCGTCCGCGATTGCATTTGATCCGGGTCCATGGCGTGCTCGCGCCCAACGCCAAGCACCGTTCCGCGATCATCCCTTAACGCCGAGGTTTCACCCCAACACAGCCCACCACTCGGCGCCTGCACCCATCAGCGGGCCCACGTTCGATATCGATTTGAGCACTGCTCCCACTGCGGCGGTACCTTGAAGATCACCGCCGCCATCGAAGACCCTCCCGTGATCGCCAAGATCCCTCACGCATCTCGGCTTGTCTGCGCGGGCACCGCCCCGATCTCCGGCGCGGCCATTCGAATGCGGATAAGCCCTACCAGGACCCCGAGGAGATCATGAAGAAGGAGATCGCCAACAAGCCCAAGGTCATGGAGGCCCAGCGGGAGTTGCTGGAGGGCCGCTATTATCTCGATCCCAAGCTCGACTCTGAGGCCAAGATGTCGCGGGGCAAACCCCTGGCGGTCGGGCCCACCGCCCGGCTGCCCCAGGGTATGGCTTGAGAGCGGCTTGCCGAGCTCAGTCCTGAGAAGATCAAGCAACAAGGGTTCTTCCCTTATCCCTCGCTGCCGCATCCACTGCAGGCGAACGGGGGTCAGGTCTTCCCGGACATGCAGATCGATATGTTTCCACGGCTCGAGCGGTTTGACATGGAGTTCGATCTGCCCGAGGCCTTCCTGCCCGAGTTCCCGCCGGCTATCTTTCTTAGTAATCGCCCGGAGCTCGGCGATGTCTCGCGCGGTGAGGTCGTCTCTATCAATAATTATTACCGCCTGTTCAAGGATATCCTGACCCCGGTGCAGCTCGATGGGTTGAGGCTCTTGCTTACCCCCTTTCCACAAGAGGAGTTCAACCCGACCGATGACCGCAAGAGCCGCGAGCCGAGCCTGGGTGTCACTTGCCTCGATTGCCACATCAAATGGGCACACACCACCGGGCAGTTCCATCTGAACCCGGACAACCGCCCTCAAGAGCGGCGCTTGCGCCTCGATACCACGAGCCTGCGGGGGCTCTTCAACCAGCAGATCCATGGCTCCAAACGCAGCCTGCGCTCGGTCGAGGACTTCACCGAGTTCGAGCAGCGTACCGCCTATTTCAATGGCGATCCCATCCATGCGATAAAGAAGGGCATGAACATCCTGGACCGTATCCAGGTCAGCCACATGGCACAGATGCAGAATATGTTTGACTTTCCCTCCGCGCCCAAGCTCAATCCCATGACCGGCCGCCTCGATGCCTCCAAGGCGAGCAAGAATGAACTGCGGGGCGAGAAGATCTTCTTTGGCAAGGGCCAGTGCGCCGGCTGCCATACTCCACCGTTCTACCTCGACCACCAGATGCACGACCTGCATCTCGAACGCTTCCTCAAGGAGGAGCCGGGCGATGGACCGATCAAGACCTTTACCTTACGCGGGATCAAGGACAGCCCGCCGTACCTGCACGATGACCGGGCTCTCACGCTCGAGGATACGGTGGAGTTCTTCAACCTGGTGATGCAGCTCAGGCTCACCCCAGAGGAGAAGCGAGGCCTGGTCGCGTTTATGCGCCAATTATAGGCAAGAGCAGAGTCGGCGCCGTGGAAAATATGGATCGATCTCTTTCGGTCGTGAAGCTGTGAACATGGTTCTATATTAACCACGCCGGAATCTGCGCAATAAGCAGTACATCAGACCGACTGATTCTGACTATGTCCATTAGGAGTACTGATTATGATGACACCCGCAAGTATCGCGAAACATCCGCTCCATCCGATGCTGATCGTCTTCCCAATTGGGCTTTGGATCTTCTCATTCGCCTGCGACGTGTTCTACCTGTTTCTAGCCGATGCGCCGATCTGGTATACGGTGTCCATCTATGCGATGGCCGGCGGCATCATCGGTGCCCTTATAGCGGCGGTCCCAGGCCTCGTCGATTATCTATCGCTGCGAGACCGACTCATCAAGAGAATCGCTACCTGGCACATGGTGTTGAATCTTATTCTGGTCGTTCTGCTTGCAATCAACCTATGGCTGCGCCTCAGCGAGGCGCCCGTGGGCAGCGTACCGTTCTGGATATCCGCCATTTCGATGGCCTTACTAGTGTAGTGTCCCTTAAATAACTTTACAGACTTTCCAGTGATTGCTATGGTCTCGCTCATGCCGAACACCCGCGTGGCGATCAAGTTGCAGCCGGCTGAACGCACGCCGCTGGAGACGTGGGGAT
>JBOIEG010000280.1:0-6463 GCA_050740915.1 Gammaproteobacteria bacterium
CCCCATGTCTCCAGCGGCGTGCGTTCAGCCGGCTGCAACTTGATCGCCACGCTGGTGTTCGGCATGAGCGAGACCATAGCAATCACTGGAAAGTCTGTAAAGTTATTTAAGGGACACTACACTAGAACTCTCTTAGGAAACTCTGAAAAACTCTTCTTGGGATTTTTCAGAGTCGAAAAGCAAACAGTGCGGTTTCTGCTTTTCTCCAGGTTTCAGGCACTTGTGCGCTTGAAACCTGTGCGGCATATCCCTATGCCGTTGGAACCTCTCAATGAATCAAAAGTTCCCTAACAACAAGCCCCTCGGGATCACCCTTGTTTGACGTTTTGATCCATGCCCACGGGCGTTTTAACTAACGGTGTCGCCCGTCACGCAACAAACATTTAAAATCATAAAGTTAAGCATAGTCCGTCAAATATACGGGTAATGGCACGTTACATGCCTTGCCCTAGATAGGGGTTAAGATCAACGCGCTATCAGCGAATTTTGTGAAAGCAGTCAAAATTCAAGGCGCAACTCATACGCGTAAAATTGACCTAAACTAAATAATAGGTTAGGGCGCCCCTCTGAGGGAGTTGATTCATCATGACGTTTTGCGAACCAACAATGGTTAGTTGATATGCTTCATTTGTGGTTGTATCCCGCCGCAGTCGCTATGAAAAGTAGCACTCGGCTTTTCGCCGTATGGGTTCACTGCGCAACGCTTTTCATGACACCCGGAAATAAGCGCGAAGGATCAAACGCCGCGTCCGACAATGTCGTTCAATTGAGGCCCCGTCGCCCGGATCGAGGCCCTCAGTCCAAAGACGCCACTCGCAGCGGCGAAGTGATTTCTATCGCCTCCTACCAAAAATCATCTTAGGGCACTTTCCGCAGTGCCCGCCCTCGCAGGGACGTGAGGACATGGGTCATTCACTTTTAAATGATTGACCCCTGGAGCAAAGAAACCTACGAGCGATGGAAAGGATTTCTGGTACCCTTTGAAACGAAACGGCGCCAGCCGGACGAGCAGCCTATCTCATTGGGTGCGGCGAATGCCTTGATAAGGGCTATGGTATCGCAGAACATCATCGAAAAAGCACGTTTTGTCAAATTGTTGCTCACGGACTGCGACGGCGTGCTGACAGATGGTGGCGTCTACTATTCGCCGGCTGGGGAACTGCTGAAGCGCTTTAGCATAAGGGACGGCATGGGCGTGGAGCGCCTGCGGACGCTGGCCGGTGTCGAAACGGGCATTGTTTCTGGAGAGAATTCGACACCCCTCAAGAGACGGGCCGAGAAACTGGGGATCGAAGAGTGTCATCTAGGGGTAAGCAATAAGGCAGAGACTCTTAGATCCATTGTCGCCAAGCGTGGCTTAGGGCGCGATAAGCTCGCCTATATTGGCGACGATGTCAACGATCTCGAGGTGTTTGCCCTGGTGGGTCTTTCCGCTTGCCCCAGCGACGCTTTTGACGAGGTAAAAGGCCGAGCTGATATCATATGCCGCAACAAGGGAGGATACGGCGCTTTTCGCGAGTTTGCCGAAATCATTATCTTAGCCCAAACCGGAAACCCATGAGGTCACGGCGCTGGCAGCAACTACCGGATGAGAATAGAAAAACCACATCGGCACAACGATTTTGTTTTTAGGCGAAACGGAAACGACGTGGCCCTGATCCGTGACTTCGAAGGGATGTATGCCCATTGTGAGGATCCGCATGGGCAATCGCAAGCCGTAGACAGCCTTTCCTATCAACTGGTTTTGGCGACTCTGGATCGCGCCGTCGAAACGCTGACCAAGGACGCCCATCGCCCTGCCGCCATCATCGACATCGGTTGTGGCTTGGGTTATTTCACGGCGCGCATAAAGCAGCGTTTCCCAGCCGCACGTGTTTGTGGAGTCGATATTTCCCCCACGGCCCTAGAAAGGGCAAGTCTCATCGCGCCAGACTGTGCATTTCGTCAGCTCGATCTAAAAACGCCGGGAATGGAAATCGAGGGCTGCAAGCGCTTCGATATCGCGGTGGCGTTGGATTCCTTGTATTACTTCGAACCGCATGAGATCGACGGTGTGATCTCTAACATAGGCAAGCTGCTGGCCGAGAATGGCTATTTGCTAGTGGGCTATCATCTGCCGGAGGACATGCGATTCGGTTTGTACATACGCTCCTTGGATGATGCGCGCCTGCTACTGGGGAGACACGCCATGGATATCGTGTACAGTTTTGACGTGCAAAACCGCTTGGACGTGAACCACGACGGCTCTGCTCCCGGACGCCATTTGTATTTCCTGGCGAGGAAAAGCAGCGCAAGCTAACACGGCTCGCTCAAGGCACTATCGGCGACTTGTCGAGCACATATACCCAGTCCCGGCCATTGCACACCTCCGCCACATGGCGCAAGTTGGCCCCGTAAGGCTGAAACAATTGCCGCAGTGAAGAGGCGCTAAAGCGAAACGTGTGCGTGCTCATGCCTTTCGTTTTGGTCGCCCAAGCAACGACCGCAGCGAGCCATGACCAACGGGATTGGCTCAGGCTGAAGACAGACTCGGAAATCACCAGCCGGCATCTCGCGGCATCGAACAAGCGGGCCAGCATAGATTCCGCTTGAGGATAAAACTGGAATAAGCTCACCTGGCAGACGACCACATCCGCGCTCGGAAGGTCCCCCGCACGCACGTCAAAAAGCTCGACCGCGCGCCCCAGGGCTTGAGCCTGGCGCACGAAAGCGGGGCTTTGGTCAAGCCCCCGATAGTTAACGCCTCGGGCTAGATAAGTGGCTAAGGTACCGTCGCCGCAGCAAACGTCCAACAGTTCCATATCGTCCGGCACCCAACGCACTACGGCGTGAAAGCGTTCTTCCCTGGATACTCCATAAACGGCATTGGTCAATCCGTGGTAGAGATAAGTGTTTTTATAGAGCAGGGCCATTTGTCTGGTGCTCAGTTCTTGTTAAAACGAAGACATGATAGTTGAATCGGGGGTGTGGACCAAGGGCGCATTGCCTCCGGGCGTGTTCCACCGTGCCACCGGTCCTGCAAGAGAGCCGACGACGGCGGCCACGCGATCCTATGCGGGCTCGATCTTGCGGCGTGACCGGCGGAGAGACCGCTATCGATCTCCGCCAGTGCATCGCTTGCTCCGTATTTTTCGATCTTTATTCGCGATCTTTATTCGCCCGGATCCAAAAAGAGTTTAGGGGTAAACCCTTAGTTCCAGTCGGTACAAGATATAGTATAGTATCCTCCGGCATGGAAGCCGGGGGGGCTGCAGCTAAGAGATACGAAAGAGTTTTATCTGCTTTGAACCTTTTGCTCTGAGCCCGGAATAAGAAAATAGGAAAGCGAGGAAGGAAAACCCAGCTTTGCCAAGGCCGGTGTCAAGCTTCGGTAACAATCACAAGGTACAGTCGCCTTGAAGGCTTTGTGGGATGAAAATCCTTCAAAGACCGGTAGGGAAGAAGCAAGGGGTGTTTGACCGGCTAAACACCCTATCAGAGTGATTTTGACCTCAACTTAGAGGGGTAACAATGAAAATTTCGTGCATCCCAGGGCTGGGTTGGATTAAGCCCAGCAAAGTATCTAGTTGTCTCGCATTGCTTTTCATCGTTTGTCTCGGCGGGCCCGTTTGGGCAGAGCGTTCCACCAACATCGCCCTAAGCGGCAGCGGCGCGCTGCTTTTCAATGTCAACCGCGAGGCCAACAGCCTGACCGTATTCCGGGTCAAAGGCGCCAAGCTGGAAAAGCTGGACGAGGTTTCAGTCGGCCAAGAGCCCGTGTGTGTCGCCGTGCGTGGAGGCGGGAAGGCCTTCGTCACCAACTCGGCGACCGGCACGGTGTCGGTCATCGAGCGTAAAGGCGCGGGTTTCGCGGTGACTGAAGAGATCCCCGTAGGCACCGAGCCGCGGGGTTGTGCGCTCACCCCGGACGGGAAATTGCTCTATGTGGCCAATCACACGGAAGGCACGGTATCGGTGATCAATGCCAATTCGAACAAGGTCATCGATACGGTGCAGCTCGGCGGCAATCCCTTTGCCATCGCGATCGACAAGGATACGGTGTTCGTCACCCAGCTCTTCGCGCGGCTCATCGCCGGAGGGCCAGGCGAGGGGTTCGACGACGGTAAAGAGGGCGTGGTGCAGGCCTTCCCGGTCGATGATCATAGCAACATCATGGAGATCCGGCTGTCGCCCATCGAAAATTCTAGCTTCACGGCCAGTCGCGAACAATTCTGCCAGCAGTTTAACCCCGCTGCCGTCAACAACACCTTCTGCCCGGATGTGAACATCACCAACCCGGAAGATCCGGTGATCGCTAAAGACCCGCAGGCGGTCTTCCCCAATCTGTTAAGCTCCGCACTGGCCTGTCGCGGCAAACTGTACCTGCCGAACATCGGCGCGCAGCCTGAGCCGCCTCAGATCTTCAACGTCAATATCCAGGCCCTGGTGCATGTCGCAGATATCGACACGCTCTTAGAGGACAAAACCCTACGCGTCAATCTGAACGAGCAGATCAAGACCGAGACCGATCCGGGCTTTCGGGCCGTGAGCCTTGACAGGCTGTTCGGCAATGATCTCGTCGCGATCAACGCCGACCGCAAGTGCGAAAACTTCTTTATCGTCAGCCGCGGTGGGAACTATGTGATCAAGGCGGTGCTTGACCAAGACGGCAAGCTCAACATCGGCGCGCCCGATAACGTAGTACGCTTCCAGACCGGCAACATCCCGACCGGCATCGAGGTGGATGCCAAAGGCCAGTATGGCTATGCCAACAACGAGGTCAATCTCTCGGTGTCGGTCCTTGACCTGCAGGCGGGCACGGTCGTCGAGCAAGATGTGGCTTCGAGCACGCTGCCTGAGCCCGGCAGCTTCCAACATGCGCGCTTGATGGGCAAGCTGGTGTTTTTTACGGGTTTGGGCGTGCCCGACAACGGGCTTATTGGCACCCCAATCGACGATATCATCCCACTGCAGTTCCGCGGTAAGCAAGCGGACGCCGCCTGGAGCACCTGCGCCTCCTGCCATTTCGAGGGCCTCGTCGATAGGGTGACCTGGTTCTTCGCCGATGGAGTACGCACTACCATCCCGCTCGATGGCACCTTCTCCAAGATCAACGGCTCACACGACGCCCGCATCAACAACGCGAGTGCCGTGCGGGACGGCGTCACCGAATTCAACAACAACTCGCGCAACGTTCAGTGCGGCAGCGGCTTTGCCGGTGGCGATGCGCCTAAAGATATCCCCGGGCTTAAGGTCACCGTCAACGGGGTAATTGAAACTGTAAAGTGCCCAGGTGGTGGCGACAACCTGCCGAACCCGGCGATTTTCGACCATGGGATCGAGCAGGGGGGGAGCGAGGCGCTCGACATGGAGACCACCTGGGTGCAGACCGTACGCGCCCTCAACATGCCACAACCGGAAGCTGACTTGTTGAGCGCAGGGGCCGATGTGTTCGTCACCAACTGTGCCTCCTGTCACGGTGGTGCCAAATGGACCAAAAGTCAGGTGCTCTATCTCAATAACCCGGCTCTCGATAAGGCTGGAGGCACGCCCCGCGATCCCGGTCTTGACCCGTTGCTAGGTAACTTTGTTATGAACCAGGTGGTTAAGTATCAGGACCCGAAGGTGGATATGGGGACGCTGAAGTTCCTAGAGGACATCGGGACCTTCGATCCGGCCAATCCGATTGAGATCCGGGGCCAGGGGGCACTGGTCGGTCAGAAGCCCCTCGGGGAACTGGGCTTCAATGTGCCGTCCTTGCTCAGCGTGAATTACCACGCGCCGTTCTTCCACAACGGCCAGGCACAGACCCTGGAACAGGTCTTCGCCCAACACCTGTTACCAGATGGGACAAAGATCCAGGATCTGGCCGATGCGACCGCCCTGCTGGAGTTCGTGAAGGCAATCGATGGCCGAACCGCGATCTTTAAGTCCGACGGTGACATCTTCAAGGATCCAGATCCAAACCAAAACCTTCCTTAAAGCCTCCGGCAGAGGGGCCGGCCAGGGATGGCCGGCCCCTCTGCCGGCCCATACCAAGCCAGTTTCTCATGCGGTCTCACTCGTCTCTACGAGGGTCGTCGTTCCAAGTGATGATAAGCAGCCGAAGTTTGCAGTCGCTCGTCCCAAACCGCGCCGCCGATGGTGAAGTGATAAAGACTCTGCCATCGCTCATCGTCCAGGCCCAATAGCTCATGCATGGCGTCATCGAAAAAGCAGCCGATGCCTGTGGCGCGCAGATCCGCCGCTTCGGCCTCCAGATAGAGCACCTGGCCGATGAGTCCCGTCTCCCAAAAGAGACGCGGATACACCCAGGGACTTTGGGTCTGCACCATGGCATCAAAGTCGGCCAGCCTTCCTAGGATCCTGTCGGACTTAAGGCGGAACTTTTGATGTGCAAACCGATCGGATCGGCAATGGATTCAATGAGCGAGCGTGCATGAGCCACTTCCGTCAATGCGATCGTGACACACCCTACCTGCTG
>JBOIEG010000281.1:0-1593 GCA_050740915.1 Gammaproteobacteria bacterium
AGGCGGTCGAGGGCGCGGTGAAGGCGCGCGGGCGGTCCACCGGCGGGCGCGGCGGGATGCGGGGCGGGAAGGCGCGGCGGGGGAGGTGATGGCCGGGAACTATGACATAAAAGCTCGCTTCAATAGCGATCCCGAATACCGTGATTTCATCTTGAAGCGCCCTCTTTTTGCTTTTTCACCGGCGTTGTTGCGCAACTCACGCCTGAGGCATGAGAGCCCCTTTCCCTGTCAACATCATGCCACACGAACGATCTCGGCGGTACCGAGAGCCGAGAAGCGGTTCATCAGTGCGATGCGGATCTGGATTTCTGCAGTTTGACGGTCGGGGTCTCTTGCGCTGATGCGCTCGCCGAAGGCTTTGAGGCACCGCATCTTCGCCTCGATCCGGCTTCGGACATGGTATCCGGTCCAGCGCTTCCAGAACGCCCTGCCATAGTGCCGGGTGGCACGCAGGGTTTCGTTTCTGGCGAACGCGGCAGGGCAGTCCTCCTTCCACGGTCGCCCATTCTTGCGGATCGGGATGATCGCGGTGGCCTGGCGGTCGATGATGGCGGTGTGGCAGCGGCGGGTGTCATACGCCCCATCGGCGGTCACGGTGCCGATCTCTTCGCCCTCGGGGATCTGGTCCAGCAACTCCGGCAAGACCGGGCTGTCACCATCGCTGCTCGAGGTGAACTCCACCGCCCGGATGTCCGAAGTTGCCGTATCCATAGCCAAATGGACCTTGCGCCACTGGCGGCGCCCCTGCACGCCGTGCTTGCGGGCCTGCCATTCGCCATCACCGAGGAACTTGATCCCGGTGCTGTCGATCAAGAGGTTCAAGGGACCATCGGCGCGGCGATACGGGATTTGGACGGCGAGCGTCTTCTGCCTCCGGCACAAGGTGGTGTAGTCGGGCACGGCCCAGTCCAAGTCCGCCATCTGCAGTAGGCTGGCCACCATCCCGGTGGTTTGCCGTAGCGGCAGCTTGAACAGGGCCTTGATGGTCAGGCAGAACTGGATCGCCCCATCCGAGAACACCGCAGGGCGACCAGGCTTACCATCAGGCGGCGCGAGCCAGGTCATCTCCTTGTCCAGCCAGATCAGCAGCGACCCGCGCTTGCGGAGCGAAGCGGTATAGCAGGACCAGTTCGTCGTGCGGTAGCGGGCGGGTGTCGGCTTGTTCATGCTCCCCGTCTAACCGCATGGATTCACGTTGTGAATCCTCAACGGTCAGAGTTCTGCAACAACGCCTTTTTCACCAGACACTGGAATACAGATTGAACGACTTGAACGTATGGAAAAGAGACTCGCCAAGATCTCACGATCATGGGTTCAAACCGCGAACGGACGGATTATCCACAAATACCAAGAATACATTGATTTTTTTTGGTTCTGGCTATTGGGGGCTTATGAAGTAACGCGAGTAATGAAGCAGATGGAGCACTGCTTTCAGCCGCCAGTACGATCAAAAATTGGAGGTTTGAATGTCCAACTTGCAAAGCTTCGAATGCCGCTAGCCAAGCAGGAAGCTCGGGGAAAGAAGGGTTCTCTTGTGAATCCTGAAGTCACCACAGGGAAGGCCGGAATTGGTTTGATTTATGAGTTTGGAAG
>JBOIEG010000282.1:0-1801 GCA_050740915.1 Gammaproteobacteria bacterium
GCAGCAGGTAGAGTGTGTCACGATCGCATTGACGGAAGTGGCTCATGCACGTTCGCTCATTGAATCCATTGCCGATCCGATCGGTTTGCACATCAAAAGTTCCGCCTTAAGTCCGACAGGCTCCTAGGCTCAAAGGAAAAGCAAAAGCCGCGAAGACAGTAGCCACCCCTCGCATCCCTACTGTTCTTCCAAGACGCAGCGATCCGCTTAAGGCAGCTCACGCAACAGATGAAAAACCTCCTTTCCTTAGCCCACCGCATCCCTTATCCGCCCAACAAGGGGGACAAGATCCGCTCCTATCATCTGTTGCATTACCTTAGCAGAGCGTACCGCGTGTATCTCGGATCATTCATCGACGACCCAAGCGACTGGGCGCATACCGGCACTTTAAAAAGCCTCTGCGCCGAGACCCGCTTTATTGCCCTGCACCCTTTACGGGCACACGTGCGTAGCCTTGCTGCGTTGGCTACCGGGGAGCCTTTAAGCTTGCGTTATTATTGGAGCCAAGCTCTAAAGCACTGGGTAGACGGGCTGCTCAACGCCGGAGCCATAGAGCGGGTCCTCATCTTTTCATCGGCCATGGCGCAGTATCTGCCGGCGACCCTTCCTGAGGGGACACGGCGCGTGATCGACTTCGTGGATATGGACTCAGAAAAATGGCGCCAGTACAGCCGCTCCAAACCCTGACCTATGCGCTGGATTTACGCCCGCGAAGGCGCGAGCCTTTTCGCCTTCGAGCGGCGCCAAGCCATGCTGAGTGAGGCCAGCGTATTCGTGTCCGAGGCGGAGGCCGCGCTGTTCAAAACCAAGGCTCCAGAAACAGCCGAGCGCGTAACCTATCTCGAAAATGGAGTGGATACCGAGTACTTCGCGCCCCATCGCTGTTATCCCAACCCCTATCCCGAAGATGGCCGGATCCTGGTGTTCACGGGTGCCATGGACTATTGGGCCAACGTCGATGCCGTGTGTTGGTTCGCCAAGGAGGTTTTTCCCGCCGTGCAGGCGCGGTTGGCCGATGCCCAATTCTACATTGTAGGGGCGAAGCCCACAGCAGCCGTGCGCGGTTTGACCGCGATCCCGGGGGTCTTTGTCACCGGCGTGGTAGAAGATGTTCGCCCCTACCTCGCACACGCAACGGCCGCCGTCGCCCCCTTGCGCATCGCCCGCGGGGTGCAGAACAAGGTGTTAGAGGCCATGGCCATGGCCAAACCCGTGCTCGCGACCCGGGAAGCCATGGAGGGGATCCGGCCCGATCCGGAATTACGGGGACTCATCGTGCAAGGGCGAGAGCAGGCCATCGCCTGTGCCTTGCGCTTGCTCAACGGTCCCGAGCAAGGCATCGGCGAGCTGGCCCGCCAAAGCGTTTTGAGAGACTACAATTGGAAAGAGAACCTGGAACGGATCACCCAGCTCCTGGAGGGAACAGCAGCCAGCCACCGTGAATCATGAATCAGACGGATGTTGTCTGATGGTTGTTTGACGGTCTCCGCCTCGCAACGCTACTACGAGAAAAAGCGGGCCGAAGGTAAAGGACACAACCAAGCGAGAGTAATCTTCAAGATGCTGAAGCACAAACGCACCTATGAAATGCGCGATTAAGCCTTCACCCTCTTGAAAATTCCAGCGGGATGTTCAGGATCGAGTATCGCGGGCGATGTCCAACGAAAAAATAAGCGACCCTGGCCGTTCGCAGTAACAGTAGTATGTCTAGCGGGTTAAAGTCCCGTCCAAGGAGTTGTCCGTACACCTTGGTAGCATGAGGAAGCGGCGTTGGAGCAATCCGGGGTCGTGAGTTTTCAAA
>JBOIEG010000283.1:0-1781 GCA_050740915.1 Gammaproteobacteria bacterium
GTCCATATATCCACAGCCAGAGCCTGTAGGACTTGCGTCAGAATCGTTGTTTTCCTCAGACGCCCTTAACTCCATGGGGTCTATCAAGTAGAAAACTACCCACAAATTTTGCTGAGGAGCCAAAATATTTTCCTTGTTGATACCCCGTCCGCTTGCGGCGGGGTAGTTCATTCACATCGCCGATCTGGTGCACGATGTTAGGCTGTAGACCTTCTATGGGCTCATCCAGGATCAAGAGCCGGGGGTTTAGTACCAATGCCCGTCCTATCCCCAGTTGCTGCTGCTGGCCGCCCGAGAGATCGCCTCCGCGCCGATTCCACATCTGCTTGAGTTGGGGAGAAGTCTCGAGCACGAGCGGCGGGATCTGGCGTTTGCCATCCTTCACTGCCGCCAAATCCGTACGCAAGTTTTCCTCGACCGTAAGCAGCGGGAAGATCTCTCGACCCTGGGGAACATACCCGATCCCGCGTCGGGCCCAATCCTCCGCGCGCACTCGCGTAAGATCTTCCCCCCCCCATCTGGATCGTTCCTCCTTTTACCGGCAACAGGCCCATGATGCACTTGAGTAGCGTGGTCTTGCCCACACCGTTGCGCCCCATAAGGCAAGATACACGCGCCGGCAGGAACGGCGTGATCTAAGTCCCACAAGGTGTGGCTGTCGCCATAGTAGTGGTTGAGCCCGTTAATCGCTAACATCAGGCACCCAGGTACACGTCTATGACTCTAGGGTCATTTTGCACTTTGTCCATGCTCCCCTCGGCCAACACCCTTCCTTCGCGCAGCACGGTGACCTTGCGCGCTATGAAACGTACGAATTCCATGTCGTGCTCTACCACGACGACCGTGTGCTTGCCCGCCAAAGAGGAGAGAAGTTTCGCCGTAAGCTCGGTCTCGAGGCCGGTCATACCCGCTACCGGCTCATCGACCAGCAGCAAGCGGGGGCGCTGCACCAGCAGCATGCCGATCTCCAGCCACTGCTTTTGACCGTGCGCGAGCAGCCCCGCCCTGAGGTGACGCTGCGCTGCTAGGCCGATGGTGAGAAGCATTTCGTCGATGCGATCGCGCTGCTCGCCTGTGAGCTCAGCGAGCAGGCTGGGCCAAACAGACTTGTTGGTGTGCATGGCCAGCTCCAGGTTCTCGAACACCGTGTGCTGCTCGAATACAGTCGGTTTTTGGAACTTGCGCCCGATCCCCGCTTGCGCGATCTCGGGCTCGCTCAGACGCAATAGATCGATGGTGCGGCCGAACGATACCGTTCCTGTATCTGGGCGTGTCTTACCCGTGATCACATTCATCATGGTGGTTTTCCCGGCTCCATTGGGGCCGATCACACAGCGCAGCTCCCCATCGTCGACGTAGAACGACAAATCGTCCAGCGCCCTAAACCCATCGAAGCTGACGGTGACCTTGTCCAGATACAAGATCCCGCCGTGCGAGATGTCCAGCGCCGGGGCAGCGACTGCCCCATACTGCATCAAGTCGACCCGGCGCACCGGTACGCGCGGTGGCTGGCGCATTAAGTGGGCCCCTGTTTGCCCCGGAACAATGCGACCACACCCTGAGACAAGAATAGGGTCACGAGTACGAAGAGCGCGCCCAAGGTGAATAACCACACCTCCGGCAAGGCCGTGGTGAAGAAGGTTTTGGCATAGTTGACCCTCCAGTTGCATAAATTCTGTTGTGTAGTGGCAGAAAATGGCGTCGATTAAGGGTTTCAAGGAGTTTTAAGCTTTTCGCTGGATATCACCGTGGGTGACGTCTAGAGATCCGACAAAAAGGCT
>JBOIEG010000284.1:0-4324 GCA_050740915.1 Gammaproteobacteria bacterium
ACATCATCAAGAAGATCGAGCGGGCGCGGGTCAAGATGGAGCAGATCAAGCCCAGATCCACCCTGCCCCGAGGGAAAAAAGAAGGCGGCTTAACTGTAAAGTTATTTAAGGGACACTACACTAGCCACCCGCATCGTTGCGAAATATCTGATATTCTGATTACTCGGTAAATTTGTTTGTCTCTAAAACGATTATGGACCCGAAATCTATCAGCGCGACCGAAGCCGCACGCAATTTCTCCGATGTAATCAATCAGGTGCGTTATCAATTGGTCGAGTTCGACGTGCCCCGTGACAAGGAGGTGGTGGCTCGCATCGTTCCCGCAACGAAGGCTCCCTTGGGTGTTCCGATAAGTGAGCTCAATGAGCTGTTTCGTGCGTTGCCACCGCTTGAGGACAGTGACGCGGATGCGTTCTTACAGGATATCGAATCGGGGCTTTCAGCGGTGGTCGATACGCCATCTAAATGGGACTGATCCTCGACACAGACATGTTGATCCGAGCCGAGAAAGCGGCCGAACCCATCGATTTTCGAAAGTGGTCTCACCACGGCGAAGCATTCATCAGTGCCATCACCTGTTCCGATCTCCTCGTGGGCGTCCATCTCACGAATACCCAGTCGCGCCGACTCAAGCGGACTGCATTCGTAGAACGCTTGCTGGGAGTACTACCCGCATTGGCATTCGACAGTGACGTGGCGCGCGTTCACGCACAGCTTATCGCCTCCTTATCGCGCAATATCACGCTCGGTGCGCATGACCTCCTCATTGGCGCTACCGCACTGAGGTATGGTTACCCCGTGCTCACGGGCAACGTCGAAGACTTCCGGCGGATGCCGGGGCTAACCGTAATAGACGCCGCCGCTTAAACCATCCCCCGGGAACTAAGCTACTTAAGAGCACTTCGATTCATTCGTTTCGTTGGTGGTGGCTGGAAACTGTTATTCGGTAGCTACAAACGTAGCGTCGAAAACGCAGACAATGTCGTTCTCATCAGTATGAGACCTACACCCATATTGGATTATGATAGGGCCTTGATAGGAGGACGGTGGCTCAAGTGAGTGTTTTGCAAACAGCGGTGGTCCCGGCGCCACCGAAGATGGTGCGCTTCCAAGAACGCTTACGCCGGGCTGGGCTTATGCTCTCCCGCGGCTCGACCGAGGTGCTACAGGTCAACCTGGGCAAGCGCTGCAACCAAGCCTGCCACCACTGCCATGTGGATGCGGGACCCAAGCGTACCGAAATGATGAGTGGCGAGACGGTGGACCGTGTGCTGGATCTGCTCGCCCGCTCGAATTGCGTGCACACCTTGGATGTGACCGGAGGCGCGCCCGAGCTCAACCCCCACTTCCGCTACTTGGTGCGGGGGGCTCGGGCTCGGGGCAAGAAGGTGATCGACCGCTGCAATCTCACCGTGCTGCTGGAGCCCGGCCAGACAGACACGGCGCAGTTTCTGGCCGCCGAGCGCGTGGAGATCGTCGCCTCGCTACCGTGTTATTTGAAAGAGAACGTCGAGCGCCAGCGCGGCCTCGGGGTCTTCGAGAAGAGCATCGATGCCTTGAGACGGCTCAATGCTCTGGGCTATGGTTGCGAGGGCAGCGGCCTCGTGCTCACGCTGGTTTACAACCCGCTGGGCCCTTCGCTTCCACCCGCTCAGGATCCTCTCGAGGCGGCCTACAAGCGCGAATTACGCGAGCGCTTCGGGATAGAGTTCAACCGCCTTTTCACCATCACTAACATGCCCATCAGCCGCTTTCTGCATCAGCTTGAGCGCGAAGGCCGGTATCAGGATTACCTGGATCTGCTGGTGGAGGCTTTCAACCCCGAAGCCGCCCGTAGCGTGATGTGCCGACATCTCATTTCGGTCGGATGGGACGGGCAGCTCTACGACTGCGATTTCAATCAAATGCTGGAGCTTCCGCTCGGCAGGCGTTTTCGCACGCTGTGGGACATCGACACGCTTGAAACCACGGGATCACCTCCCATCGCTTTCGGCACTCATTGTTATGGTTGCACCGCCGGGGCCGGCAGCTCCTGCGGGGGCTCACTCTTAGATCAAAAGATAACCGGAGGGCCACCACCATGAATTCGCAAACTCTCGAAATCCCGTCAGACATAGACGAGGACAATCAGCGCCGCTCGGTGCAACGTTACTACGGTGAAGTGCTGATCTCCAGCGCGGACCTTAAGACCAGCGCCTGCTGCCCGCCCGAGACCTTGCCTGCCTATCTCCGCGATATTCTGGCCGAGATCCATCCGCAGGTGCAAGATCGCTTCTACGGTTGCGGCTCGCCCATTCCGCCTGCCCTCGAGGGTGCCACGGTACTCGATCTCGGCTGTGGCAGCGGGCGCGACTGCTACCTGCTCTCGAAGCTCGTGGGGCCCGGCGGCCGGGTCATCGGTGTGGACATGACCTCGGAGCAACTCGAAATCGCGCAGCGGTATCAACATTACCACGCGGCTAAATTCGGTTACCGTTCCTCCAACGTCGAGCTCATCCTGGGCGATATCGCCGATCTCGCCGCAGCGGGCATCGCCAATGATTCGGTGGACCTGGTGGTGTCGAACTGTGTGATCAACCTCGCCCCGGATAAGGGCCCTGTGCTGCGTGAGGTTTTCCGGGTCCTCAAGCCGGGCGGGGAGCTCTATTTTTCTGACGTGTTCGCCGATCGCCGCATCCCGGCGCCGCTTGCCGGTGACCCCGTACTGTTCGGGGAATGCCTGGCGGGCGCCTTGTACATTGAAGACTTCCGGCGGCTCCTGGCCCTGGCCGGTTGTGCGGATGCGCGCGTGTGCAGCCGCGGCCTGCTCACCCTTGACGGGGATGAGGTCGAGCGCAAGATCGGAATGGTGCGCTTCGAGTCCATTACCTTCCGTGCCTTCAAGTTAACGTTGGAGGATCGCTGCGAGGATTATGGCCAGGTGGCGGTCTATTTGGGTACTCTAGCGCACCACCCCCACCGGTTTGCGCTCGACGATCATCATCTCCTCGATCGCGGCCGACCCATGTTGGTCTGCGGCAATACCGCAGATATGCTAGGCCGAACGCGCTATGCGCCGCACTTCGAGGTGCGCGGAGAAAAGCGCGTGCACTACGGCCTCTTTGACTGTGCGCCTAAAGCGACACCCGCCCTGGCGGCCACAAGCGGTGGATGTTGCTGAGAGCTTGTGAAAAATCGTCGCGAGCGAAGGGAGGTCGCGTTGCGCCGGAGCGGAGCCTGGAGACCTGAGACTGGAGCCTGGAGACTGGAGGCTGGACTCCTCAAGCCTCAAGCCTCAAGCCTCAAGCCTCAAGCCTCAAGCCTCAAGCCTCCAAGCTCGAGTACCGCCGGAACGCGAGATCCCGAGTGCAGTAGATTTTTTCACGAGCTCTGAGGAGAGGAGATCACCATGGAGACCACGCTCGAGGCCTGATCAATCAGCCTCCGTTAGCTATTGCGAAACTGCTTGCTGAGAAAACTGGGATAGAACGAAAAACAGACGCGCTTCTTGCTTGGGGGATTCCGGGGCGGTGCAAGCGGATTTTTTGACCGCGGCGCAAAGGACCGCCCTAAAGAGCGTTTTGATCGCCCGTTGCGCCGCGTCGTCCTCACACCGATCGATCCTCTCCATCCTCTATTTAAGCCGCGCTGCACCGTCCGGCCGGCGTTTCCGCCGTCGGCGCGTCGTGGCTCGAGGTGGCTGATTTTTCTCTCGCTCGGGTGAGCGTAGAGACGAGGTTCTGTTGTGTCTGCAGGATCTCTTGCGCGCCCTGCTGCCAGGCTGCAGCCAGTTCTCGCCAAGCGTCTTCGCTAACTGCCACGCCCGCAAGAGAACGTGGATTTAACCCGTTCGCAGCGTTGCGCCATTGCGCACAAGCGGCCCGCTGCAGCTGCAAGAATTGGGCGAACCAAAACCCCCCAATCTTCACCGATTGTTGCAACGCGGTGGCCTGTGAGCCATTGAGCGCTAAGGATCCCGTCGCCAATCGCAACCAGTCCGCCTGGACTTTTACCAACAGATTTAGGATCCGCCCACCGCATCGCCAATGCTGCTCTGCAAAACGTTCTACTTCGGTGGCATTAAAGCACTGCGATAAGGGGTTCTTCAGCATATGCTGCGCTGCGTCCCATAACTCGACCATCTCATGATTGGAAAGTTTGTTATCCATTTACTCCTCCACCCAACGCATCGTGTCCTTTCGGCAGGTCTGTGGAGGCGCCGTCAGATCCTCCTTGGCCGAGATTCCAGTGCGCCTATCGAGGCGCAGAATCCGAGCCAGGACTGTGCGCGAGAGGACAGTTATCTGGCCTGCGGGTAGTCGATTAGTGCGGAGTTCCGAGGAAT